>DAISJF010000021.1:0-11655 GCA_036821625.1 Rhodanobacteraceae bacterium | reverse complement strand
ATCACGCGACAGGCCGGGTCGCCTACGCGAGAACGCATGATCACTCCTCAATGGGCGTCGCGACCGGAGACACCGTGGTCTCGACGACGTTCGACGTGCCTGCGCACATCGACCTCGGCCCGAGCGATCTGGTCGTCGTCGCGAACGGCATCGCGTCCCTGCCGGTTCCGGTAAACGTTACGGTCGGCCATTCCCAGCACGCGCGCCCTGCACCGCCCGCTGCGAGTCGGACATCTATGGACGCGCTCGATCGCGTCGGCGCAGTTTCGCGACCTCAGCGCTGAGCGCTTCGACGCTCGGAAAACGGTGCGTGGGATCGCGCGCCGTTGCGCAGCGAATGATTTCGTCAACGCGCGTGGCGCGCTTGCGCCGCGTGCCGGGCCGCGTGGGTACCGCGTTTCCATCGATATCCGGCTCCGCGTCGATCAACGTGTCCAGCAGCGCGCCGAGCTGGTAGATGTCCGAGGCGGACGTGAGTGTGTTGCCCGCGCGTTGCTCGGGGCTTGCGTAGATCGGCGTCATCGCCAGATGGCGACTTGGCCTGCGGACCCCTTCGGCCACCGCGATGCCAAAATCCAGAAGCCGCGGGCGACCGCTTCCATCGACGAGCAAATTGCCGGGTTTGATGTCGCAGTGGATCAATCGCCGACTGTGCACATGAGCGACCGCGTCGCAGATCTGCTCAAACAACGCCAGGCGCTCGGCCAGCTCCAATCGGCGTGCCTGCACATGCACATCGATGCGCTCGCCGAAAACCGGCTCCATGGCAAGCCACGACCGCCCGCCTTCGATGTCATCGCCGTCGATCAGCCCGACGATCGATGGATGGTCGAGCGCCCCGAGGATTTCGCGCTCGCGCCGGCATTGTTCGACCAGCACCCGCCCGGCTCGCACGACCTTCAGCGCGGCCTGGAGCCGCGTACACCGATCCTCGCGCTCCGCCAGATACACGGTGGCGCTGCCGCCGCGGCCAAGCGGTCGATCCAGGCGCCAGCTCCCGAGCCGCGTCCCCGGGGCCAGCTCATCGGGCCGATCGTCGATCAACCGCGAGAACAGCCGACCATCGAGCGCGCCTCCGGCCGGAAACACGCGATCGAGTTGATCCGGCTCCGGTCCGGCGAGCGGCAGCGTTGCGGTGGGTTCGGAGGCGTGCATCGGCCAATCTCGGCGGCGTGCCTCCTCAAACGAGACTCCCGCGGGAACCGGACATCGCCGGCAAGCCGCCGACCTGCCTTTCCACAGCGGCGAAAATCCTTTAGAATTCCGCGGTTTCGCATCTTCAACTTACGAATCGACGCCCCGAGGCAACCATGAAAGTGCTTTCGTCCCTCAAATCCGCCAAGAAGCGGCATCGCGACTGCAAGGTTGTGCGCCGCCGCGGCAAGGTCTTCGTGATCTGCAAGACCAACCCGCGTTTCAAGGCGCGCCAGCGCTGACCCGCGCCCGTATCGCAGGATCCGGGGGCCGCTCGATGCGGCCCTTCGCGTTTCTGGCGTCCGCGGATTCCGGGCTGCCACGGCCGTCATGGAACGCGGCATGGGCTTCTGCTACAACGACGCCATTGTTGCCAGACTGGACAGGAGCTTGAGCCATGAAGTTGAAGTTCGTTCTCGGCGCCGCGCCCCTTTTGGCCGCCCTGCTGGCCTCTGCGGTCCATGCCGACACCTTCGACGTGCGCAAGAACGCCGACCGCAGCAACCGCGCCGATGTGCCCCGGCGCGGCATGAGCATGGCCCAGGTCGAGAGGCTCTTCGGCGCGCCGATCGACAAGATGCCGACCGCAGGCGGCGACGCGCCGCGTCATCCGCCGATCAATCGCTGGCGCTACAACGGCTACACGGTTTATTTCGAGCGCGACCGCGTAATCCACAGCGTGGTGAACTCGGCGCCGCAACCCGGCACCTGACGCGAATGAGCCCATCTCGGTATCGCCTGCCTGCGGAATGGGAACCGCAGGCCGGGGTGATCATTGCCTGGCCGCATCAGGCCACCGACTGGGCACCACGCCTCGGGCAGATCGAGAGCGCTTACACGACTCTCGCCAGCGCGATCTCTCGCTTCGAGACGCTCATCGTTTGCGTGGCCGACGCCAGCGTACGCGAGCGCGCCGCCGCCCAACTGTCGGCAGCGGGCGCGCGAACCGAGCGCGTGCGCTTTGTCGAAGCCGAATACGACGACACGTGGCTGCGCGATTCGGGACCGATCACGCTCAGCGACGGCGCGGCATTCCGGCTGCTCGATTTTCGCTTCACCGGCTGGGGCGGCAAGTTCGACGCGGAGCGCGACGATCGTCTCATCCAAAGGCTGATCAGCCGCGGCGTGTTTCGTGCCGCGTCGCATCGACGCATCGACTGGGCGCTCGAGGGCGGCGCGATCGAGTCCGACGGCAACGGCACCATTCTGACCACATGGCGTTGCCTCCATCAGCGTCACCCGCAGGCAGAACGCGAGGAAATGACGCGCCTCCTGATGACATCGCTCGGCGCCGATCGCGTGCTCTGGCTCGATCACGGTTACCTCGAAGGCGACGACACCGATGCGCACATCGATACGCTGGCGCGTTTCGCGCCGGGAGATGCGATCGTGTTTCAGTCCTGCAACGACATGGCCGATCCGCACTTCGACACGCTCGCGCGCATGCGCGAGGAGCTGACGGCATTGCGCACGGTCGACGGCCAGCCGTATCGCCTGCATGCCCTGCCCTGGCCGCGCGCGATCATCGACGGCGGCCGGCGCCTCGCCGCTTCGTACGCGAACTATCTCGTGGTCAACGGCGCGGTCCTGATGCCCGCCTACGGTGATCCGGCCGACGCGGCTGCGGCCGACGTGATCGCGGCGGCACATCCGGATCGCGTCGTCGTGCCGATCGACGCGCGCCCGCTGATCTGGCAGAACGGCAGCGTGCACTGTCTGACGATGCAGGTGCCGGCCGATGCGCTCGCATGATCGCGAGCGACAATCCCCGCCCCACCCTGCGACAATAGCCGGATGACGTCCCGCACCCTCCGAGTCGCGCTGCTGCAGGAAACCGACCGCGGCAGCCGCGACGCCAATCTCGACGCGATCGAAGCCGCCCTTCGCGAAGCCGCGTCTGCGGGCGCGCACCTCGTGCTGCTGCAGGAGCTGCACAACGGACCGTATTTCTGCCAGCACGAAAGCGTCGAAGAGTTCGATCGCGCCGAAGCGATTCCGGGCCCGACCACCGAGCGCATCGGCGCGCTCGCCGAAGCGCTCGGGCTCGTCGTCGTCGCCTCGCTGTTCGAACGGCGCACGGCCGGGATCTATCACAACACCGCGGTCGTCTTCGATCGCTCGCGCGCGATCGCCGGCGTCTACCGCAAGATGCACATTCCGGACGATCCCGCGTTCTACGAGAAGTTCTATTTCACGCCGGGCGACATCGGCTTCGAGCCGATCCGGACTTCGGTCGGCACGCTCGGCCTGCTCGTCTGCTGGGACCAGTGGTATCCGGAAGCCGCGCGCCTGATGGCGCTCGCGGGCGCCGACCTCCTGCTCTATCCGACCGCGATCGGCTGGGATCCGAACGACGCGCAGGACGAAAAGGCTCGCCAGCGCGATGCATGGATCACGGTGCAGCGCGGCCACGCGGTCGCCAACGGTCTGCCGCTGCTCGCCTGCAACCGCGTCGGTTTCGAAGCGGCGCCCGACGGCGGACGCGGCATCCAGTTCTGGGGTTCGAGCTTCGTCGCCGGTCCGCAAGGCGAAATCCTCGCCAGCGCGGGCACCGAGAAACGCGAGCTTCTGGTCGCAGACGTCGATCTCGCGCGCAGCGAGAACGTGCGCCGCATCTGGCCGTTCCTGCGCGATCGCCGCATCGATGCCTACGACGATCTGCTGCGGCGCTTCCGCGACTGAGACGGAATAGCGCTGCATGTCCGACTCGACCGCCATCGCCGCAACGCCTCCGGCATCCCTGTCCGAGCAGCCGATCTCGCGCGTGCGCCGCGGCGATGTCGAGTTCGTTCTGCTCGGCACCGCGCACGTTTCGCGCGCGAGCGCCGAAGCGGTTCGCGCGATCCTCGAGCGCGAATCATTCGACGCGGTCGCGGTCGAGCTCTGCGAATCACGCTTCCGCTCGTTGCGCAACCCCGAGGCGTTTCGCGACCTCGACCTGTTCCAGGTGATCCGCCAGGGCAAGGCCGGCCTCGTCGCCGCGAACCTCGCGCTGTCGGCGTTCCAGCGCCGGCTCGCCGAGCAGTTCGGCATCGAGCCGGGCGCGGAAATGAAGGCGGCGATCGACGGCGCCGAAGCGCGCGGACTGCCGGTCTGGCTGATCGACCGCGAAGTCGGCGTCACGCTCAAGCGCGCCTATCGCAGCGTGGGCTGGCTCGATCGCATGGGCATCATCGGCGGCCTCGGGGGAAGCCTTTTGACCCGCGAGGACGTCAGCGAGGACGAAATCGAGAAGCTCAAGCAGGGCGACCTGCTCGGCAGCATGTTCAACGAATTCGCGCACGAATCGCCGCCGCTGTACGAGGCCCTGATCGCCGAGCGCGACCGCTACATGACCGCGAGCCTTCGCGAGGAAGCGGCCCGCAAACCGGTCAAGCGCGTGCTGGTCGTGATCGGCGCCGGCCACCTCGCCGGCATCGGTCGCGAGCTGACGACGCAGATCGAACCGGCGCAGCCGCTGCGCGAGAAGCTCTCCACCCTGCCGCCGGCATCGCCGTGGCCGAAATGGGTCGCGATCGGGCTGCTCGTCGTGGTCGCGATCGCGATCGGCATCGCGTTCAGCCGCGGCGCGAGCCTCGGCGCGGACGCGCTGCGCGACTGGGTATTGTTCACGGGCGGCTGCGCCGCACTCGGCGCACTCGCGGGCGGCGGGCATCCGCTCAGCGTGATCGCAGCGTTCATTTCCGCTCCGCTCAAGCCGTTCCGCCCCGGCGTGCCGTCCGGTGCCGTCAGCGCGGCGACCGAGCTCTGGCTGCACCGCCCGCGCGTCGCCGACTTCGATTCATTGCGCGATGACGTGATCCACTGGACCGGCTGGTGGAAGAATCGCGTCTCGCGAACGCTTCTGGTGTTCCTGCTGACCAACCTCGGCACAATGGTCGGCGAATATCTCGCCGGCTTCCAAATCGTCAAGAGTCTGTTCTGACCGATCGACGGCATACTGGCGCGATGAAGCTGTCCGGATTCCTCAACAAGCCGCGCTGGCAGTCAAAGGAAGCGGCCGTGCGCCGCGCCGGCGTCGCGGGCGACGACGATCCCGAGCTCGTCGCGAATCTCGCCGCGATCGCGCGCGAGGATCAGGATCCCGGCGTACGCAGCGCTGCGCTGAAGCGCCTGGCGGATCCCTCGGCGACACAGCGCGCGGCGCGGGACGACGCCGATGCCGGCGTGCGCGCCGATGCGCGCCGGATCTGGTTCGATCTGATCGCCGGCCTGCATCCGCGCGCGCCCTCCGCGCTCGAATGCGAGCGCCTGCTGCGCGCCCAGGACGACGCGGCGCTGATCGAGCACGTCGCGCGCAACGCAACGGACGCGGGATTGCGTGCGGCCGCGCTCGCGCGCGTGACGCGCACGGCACTCCTGTCCGAGCGCGTGACGACCGATCCGTCGCCCGAGCTCCGGCTCGCGGCGCTCGAACGCATCGACGACGAAGCGATGCTCGATCGGCTCGCCGAGCGCACGCGCAAGACCGACAAACGCGTCAGCCGTCGAGCGCGCGAGCGTGCGGACATGCTCCGCATCGCACGCGGCGACCCTGCGGTCGCGGAGACCGTCGCGCGCGCGCTGTGCGAACGTCTGGAAAAACACGTGCGCGCCCCGCAGAGCGCCGAAGCGCTCGCCGAAATCGACGCCCAGTGGGCCGCCATCGAAGCGCGCGCCGGCGATTCGCTGCGCTCGCGCTATCGTGCCGCGCACGCGTTGCTTGCGGAATCGCGGGTCGCACGAACGGCGCCGGAAGCGGCCGCACCGGTCGAGCCGAAAGCGGAAATCGCCGAAGCGACGCCAACGGCTGAACCGGCACCGGACTCGCCGCCCGCCGCGACGGAACCGGCATCGCCTTCCGCAGACGAGGCGACGCCGACGCGCAGCGTCGATCCGCTGCTCGCCCAGGCACGATTCGCCGCTTCGCTCAGCGCCGCGAGCGCGGGCCGGCAGACCGAGGACCAGGAGCGTCGCCGCGCTGAGATTGCTCGCGTCGAGGCGGTGGTCGCGGAATTCGAAAGCGCGGTCGGGGACGGCGCGGTCGCGCGCGCGCATGCCGCGCATGCGCGGATCGCAACCTTGCGCAAGGAAGCCGCCGCGGCATTCACGCGGGCGCTGCAGCGACGCATTGCCGAAGCGGAGCGGCGTTACTCCCCGCTCAGCCAATGGCAGCACTGGGGCGACAACCAGCGCCGCCGCCAGCTCTGCGAAACGATCGAGGAACTGGCCGGCAGCGGGCTGCATCCGGACGCGATCGCGACGCGCGTGCGCGAGGCGCAGGCCGAATGGTCAAAGCTCGACGCCGCCGAAGGCCACGCGCCGGGCCAGTCCATGCATGGCTGGGCACGCCGCTTCCATGCGGCCTGTCGTCGTGCGCTCGAGCCCGCCAAATCGTATTTCCGCAAACGCCAGGAATTGCGCAAGACCCACGCGCAGGCGATCGCCACGGCGCTCGAGCACGCGAACGCGATCCCGCCGGATTCGACCGACTGGCCGCTCATCGCCAGAACGCGCCATGCGATCGTCGACGCTCTGCGCACGCTCGATCGCATCGATCCACATGAGCGCAAGACGCTGGCGAAGCGCCTCAAGGCCGCGCTCGGCACACTCGACGAGAGACTTTCCGGCCATCAGGCCGAGGTCGAGCGCGCGAAAGCCGCGTTGATCGTCGAAGCCGAAGCACTGGCCGCCGACGAGCCGCGCCGCGGCGCCGCGGCCGCGGCGCGCGAGTTGCAGCAGCGCTGGCGCGATGCCGGCAGCGGCCGGCGCGATCGCGATCAATCGCAATGGAAGACATTCCGCGCTGCGCTCGATACCGTGTTCGGCAAGCTCGATGCCGAGCGCGCGCAGCGCTCCGTTCGCGATGCCGGTTCCCGCGGCCGCGGCGAAGCGCTCTGCGCGGAGTTCGAGCAGCTCGCCCAGGCTCCAACACCGCCGCAGCGCGCGGCCGTCGCGCGCATCGAGGCGGAATGGGATGCGCTGCGCATTCGCGATGATGGCCTGCTGCGCCGTTTCCGCGCGGTCCAGTCCTCGCTGCGTGATGCCGGGATGCGCCACGAGCGCACCTCGCGGCGAAAACCGTACGAAGCCTGGCTCGCACGCTACGCGCTCTGCCGGTTGGCCGAAGCGTCGGAAGATTCGCGTGAGAATCTGCGCGACGCGTGGGAAGCGGCGCCGCACGGCGACGTCGCGGCGGCTGCGCTGGCCACGCGCTTCGACGCGGCCCTGAACCAGCGCGGCGAAAACGCTTCCGCGCCGGCCTCGGCGCAAGAACAGGACGAATCGGCGCGCGAAGTGCTGATCCGGATCGAGATATTCGCCGGCCTCGAATCGCCGCGCGAGGATCAGGATCGCCGCCGCGAGCTGCAGGTCGAGCGGCTTTCCGCACGCATGCGCGGCGCGGCGGCTGCGACGCCGCATCAGGAGCTTGCCGCGCTGCTCACGCGCTGGACGGAGCTCGGGCCCGCGCCGGCGACGGATCTCGAGGACCGGCTGCGGCGCGGCCTTGCCGCCGCGATCGAAACGCTGCCGTGACCGCCGCCGAGGCGCGCTCGACGCCGCGAGAAGCACTGCTGCGCACGCTGACCGCGATGCGCACAGCGCAGTCGCGCGAGCCGGTGCCGGACTGGGCGACACGCGCCAGGCGCCTGCGTGCGCTCGAAGCATTGATGCACGACAACCGCGACGCGATCGCTGCAACGATCTCCCGCGACTTCGGCCATCGCCCCGCCGAAGAGACCGGCATTCTGGAAATCTTTCCGAGCGTGTCCGCGATTCATCACGCGCTTCGCCATGGCCCTCGCTGGATGCGCCCGCAGCGGCATTGGGCGAATTTGCCGTTTCTGCCGGCGCGCACCGCTTTGCTGCCGCAGCCGGCCGGCGTCGTCGGCATCATGTCGCCATGGAACTATCCGCTGTATCTGACGGCCGTGCCGCTCGCGGATGCACTGGCTGCTGGCAATCGCGCGATGATCAAGCTCTCCGAACTCACGCCGGAGTTCTCGCGGCTGTTCGCCGAGCTCATCTCGCGCGCGTTCGACGATGACGAGGTCGTCGTCGTCAACGGGGATGCGGACGTGGGTCGCGCCTTCTCGTCGCTGCCGTTCGACCACCTGCTGTTCACCGGTTCGACGCGCGTCGGTCGCGACGTGATGACGGCGGCAGCCGCGAATCTCACGCCGGTCACGCTCGAGCTCGGCGGAAAGTCGCCGGCGCTGATCGGGCCGCAGGCTCGCTTCGAGCATGCGGTCGAGCGCATCGTGCTCGGCAAGCTTCTCAACGCGGGCCAGACCTGCGTCGCACCCGACTACGTGCTGCTGCCGCGCACGCAGATGCCGGCGTTCATCGAGCGCGCGCGGATCGTCGCGGACCGCCTGTATCCGGGCCTGCCCTCGAACACGCAGTACGCGAGCATCGTTTCGGAGCGCCATCGCGCACGTCTGCTCGCATTGCGCGACGACGCAGTCGCCGCCGGAGCACGAGTGCATGCGCTGGGCAATCCGGACGCCGACGCGGGTCCGCGAGTCGTCTTGCCGATTCTGCTCAGCAACGTGCACGACGGCATGCAGGTGATGCAGCAGGAAATCTTCGGCCCGCTGCTGCCGCTCCTGCCCTACGACACGCTCGACGGCGCGCTCGAGTACATCGCGAGCCATCCGCACCCGCTCGCGTTGTACGTCTTCGAGGAGGATCGGTCCACGATCGACCGGATCCTCGAACGCACCCAGGCCGGCGGCGTCACGGTCAACGACACGATCCTGCATCTCGGACAGCACCGGCTTCCGTTCGGCGGCGCCGGCGCATCGGGCATTGGCGCCTATCACGGCGAGACCGGCTTCCGCACGTTCTCGCGCATGAAGCCGGTGATGTATCAGGCGCGCTGGAACGCCGTGGGGCTGTTCAATCCGCCCTACGGAAAGCTGACCCGGGCCCTGCTCAAGGTGCTGATCCGCCGCTGAGGCGCGTCGGGCACTCTCAGTGCGGCGAGGTTACGCCGGCCGTCAGCGCGGCGATCGCCTCGCGGCGACGCGGGCTCCGCGCATCGCGTGCCTCGCGCGCATCACGCAGTACGCGCCGCACCCACAGCCGCGAATCGTCGAGCAGCGCATAGATGCACGGCAGCGCGAGCAGCGTCACGATCGTCGAGAAAGTAAGCCCGCCCGCGATGGCGCGCGCCATCGGCGAATAAGGCGGCCCGTCGCTCCACGCCTCCGCGCCGCCGATCGCAAGCGGCAGCATGCCGAGGATCGCGGTCGCCATCGTCATCAGCACCGGGCGCAGGCGCTCCTTCGCGCCGAGCACGAGCGCCTCGGTGCGCATATGGCCCTCGTACCGCAGCTGGTTGATGTGCACGATCATGACGATGCCGTTGTTCACAACGACGCCCATCAGGATCAGTATTCCGATGAAGGCCATGATCGAGAATGTCGTACCGGTCAGCCAGAACAGCCAGAACACGCCGAACACCGAGAACAGGAACGTGGTCAGGATCGCGGCCGGGAAGATCAGCGACTCGAACATCGCGCACATCACGACATAGACGAGCACGAGCGCGATCAGCGTGTTGAACAGCATCTGCTTGCCGGCGTCCTGGTCGCGGTCGAAACCTTCGCCGAAGTTCCAGCGATAACCCGCCGGCAACGCGAACGCATTCATCGCCTTGGTGATGTCGTCGCGCGCTTCCGGCATCGTCTTGCCTTCGGCGAGGCTCGCGGTGATCTTGAGCGCGGTCATGCGATCGACGCGCTGGATCGCCGAGGGCGTGTCGCGCGCGTCGGCGCGCATCAGCGACAAGAGCGGAATCTGCGTGCCATCCGGAGCGCGCAGCTTGAAGTCCGAAAGGCCCGCCAGGCTCTGCGTATCGGCGCCCTGGAAACGCAGCCAGACCGGCAGCTGCCGGTCGCCGGCGTGGAAATCCTTGAGCGGCATGCCGCGCAGCGCGATCTGGATGTAGTTGGCGACCGACTGCGCGTCGAAGCCGTAGCTCTTGGCGCGGACGCGATCGATCTGCGTCGCGACCTCGCGATCGCCGTTGCCTTTTTCGGTGCGCACGTCCTTCAGGCTGGGCAGGCGCGACAACACGTTGACGACGGTCGGCGCGAGATCGTGCAGCTGCTCCATCGAATCGCCGATCAACGAGATGTCCACGCCGCCGCCGGTCGAGCTGCGGAAGTCGAAACTGAGCTTGCCGACCGCGAGCACCGGCAAATCCTTGCGCATGTCCTCCTTGATGTCGGCGGCGTTGCGCTTGGCCTTGTCCGCGTCGGTCAGCAGGACCGACGTCGTCGCCTCGCCCTGCTCCGTGTAGTACGTGTACATCGACTTGATCTCGAAGCGCTCGCGGTTCTTCTCGAGGAACGCCTCGACCTGCGCGACGGCCGGCTTGAGATCCTGCAGCCGATAGTTCGCGTTGAGCTCGTAGTGCAGGTAGATCCGGCGCGACTCGCCCGAGTCGAACATATCCTTCTTGGTCAGCGCGATCGGTGCGAAGCTCAGCACGAGAAGCGCCATCACGCCGCCCATCGTCCAGCGGCGGTGCGTGAGCGTCCACGCGATGAGCCGCCCGTAGCGTTCGCGCACGCGCGTGATGATGTTCTCGCGACCGAGGAATTTCGGCGGCGGCAGCCTGGCAGAGAGCATCGGCACCAGGCTGACGGCGACGAGCCACGAGGCCAGGTGCGCGATCGACATCGTAATCGCGACCTGGGCGAGGAAGATCGAGATGTCGTTCGCCTCGCCGAAGATGTTCGGCAGGAACACGATCATGCTGGTCAGCGTGCCGGCCGCGATCGCGATGCCGACGACCTGCGTGCCCTGTACGGCGCTGTACCAGGGTTTGTCCGGATACTTCTCGCGGTATTGATAGATGCTCTCGACGACGACGACCGCATTGTCGACGAGCATGCCGACCGCGAGCAGGAGACCCATCATCGACAGCACGTTGAGCGAGATGCCGAAGAAGTACATGCAGCCGAGCGTGATGACGAGACAGATCGGAATCGACAGCGACACCATCAGCGTCGACGGCCAGTCGCGCAGGAAGAAGAACAGCACGAGCACCGACAGCAGCGTGCCTTCCAGCCCGGCCTTGCCGAGCTGCTTGAGGCTGTCGGTGACGCCGGCCGCCTGGTCGTTGAAAGCGACCAGTTGCAGGTCGTCGATCTGACCGGACTGCTTGATGCGGTCGATCTCCGCCCAGACGCGGCGGCCGACATCGACGAGGTTCGCCGCGCGCTCCTTGTACACGCGCAGGATCACCGCCGGACGCTTGTCGAGATGCAGTTCGTAGTCCGCGCGCGCCGGCTTGAAGGAGATATCGGCGATGTCGCTGAGCTTGAGGCCGCGCTCGTTGATCGCCAGGGTGCGAATGTCGTCGATGCTGCGCCACTCGCCGGACGGCTGCACGTGGTAGCGCACGTCGCCGTCTTTGATCAGGCCGCCCGAGGCGGAGAAGTTCGCCGTCGACAGTTTTCGATACAG
>DAISJF010000020.1:0-11683 GCA_036821625.1 Rhodanobacteraceae bacterium | reverse complement strand
TCGGAATCCCGCGCCGCTGCGCGGCCGTGAACGCGGCGATGCCCTGCTCGACCGGAATCCGGTAGTCGAGATCGCTGTGCACGACGAGGATCGGCGCGCGCCAGTCCTTCACGTGATTTATGGGATTGAATTTCTCGTACGCTTCCGGATCGTCGTATTGCGTCTTGCCGTGGTGCTCCCATTCGTCGAACCAGAGCTCTTCGGTCGAATACGCCATCATGCGGCTGTCGAACACGCCGTCGTGCGCGACGATGCATTTCCACGGATCGTTCCAGTTGCCGGCGATCCAGTAGGCCATGTAGCCGCCGTACGAAGCGCCGAGCGCGCAGGCGCGATCGCCGTCGAGGAAGCGGTATTTCTTGAGCGCCGCGGCCCAGCCGAGCTTGAGATCGTCGACCGGCATGCCGCCCCAGTCGCCCGAGATCTCGTCGGTGAATTTCTGGCCGTAACCCGTCGAGCCGTGGAAGTTGATCGTGACGACGGCGAAACCCTGGCCCGCGTACGTCTGCGGATTCCAGCGGTAGTGGAATTCGTTGAGCATCGCGCCCTGCGGCCCGCCGTGGATGATGAAAGCGACCGGATACTTCTTGCCGGCCTTGTAGCCGACCGGCTTCACGATGTAGCCCTGCACGGTGTCGCCGCCGCCGCCCTTGAACGTGAACCATTCGGGATCGCCGAAGCGGATGTCCTTGAGGCGATCGGCATTGAAATGCGTGATCTGCTTGACGCCGCGCCCGCGCGCGTCGGCTGCGTAGACGTCGGCCGGACGCTTCAGATCATCGCGCACGGCAACCATGTTTTTCCTGCCGACATCGAAGCCCAGGACGTCGCCTTGCGCGATGAGTTTGCTCGCCTTGCCGGTGGCGACATCGACGCCGAACAGCGCGTGATCGCCCGAGTCGTCGGCCGCCGTGAAGAGCGTCTTGCCGTCGGCCGATTCCTTGAGCGCGGACGCCGAGCGATCCCACGCCGGATCGATCTCGCGCTTCGAGCCGCTGGCGAGATCGATCGCCCAGATGCCGAACCGATCCGCCTCGAAACCCGGCCGCTTCATCGCGAGGTAGTACAGCGTCTTGCCGTTCGCCGACGGCAGCGGGTACGCGTCCCAGGCCTGGTTCTCGGCGGTCAGATTCTTCGGCGCAGCCGAGGCATCGGCCGGAACCGCAAAGATGTCGAAATTCGTCGACCACGGCTCGTCCTTGCCGGCGATGCGCGCGTCGAAATAAACGGTCCTGCCGTCCGGCGAGAACGCGTATTCGGTGTCGTCGCCGAAGGGCTTGGACGGAACGTCGCCGTCGATGCCGCGGCTCAACAGGCGCGGCTCGCCGATCTTGCCGTCGGCGCCGACGTCGGCGATGAAGAGCTGCGAGCGGCGGCCGTCGGACCACGTGTCCCAATGCCGCACGAAGATCCTGTCGTACACCATGCCGGTGGATTTGCTCGCCTTGCGCTCGTCGAGCATCTTCTTCGTGCAGGCGAGAATGCCTGCACTGTCGCCGGCGCACTCGTTGAACACGTCGATCGACAGCAGCACCTGCTTGCTGTCCGGCGAAAACTTGAAGTTGTTGACATCGAGCGTCGTCGAGGTCGCGAGCTGCGCAGCGCCGCCGTTCGCGCCGACACGCCAGATCTGCGCGATACTGTCTTTCGGCGCGAGGAAGTACACGCTGCCATCCGCCGACCAGCGCGGGCTCGTCGCGTTGAGCGCCTTGTCCGAGAGCCTCACCGGTTTCCCGCCTCCGGACGGAACGATCCAGACGCCGCTCATGCCCTTGTTCGCGTCGTAGTCCGTCTCGCGCACCGCGAACGCGGCGAGCTTGCCGTCGGCAGAGAGCGACGCATCGCTCACGCGATCCATCATCACGAGATCGCGCACGTCGAACGGATGCGCACCCTGCGCAGCGAAAAGCGGAGCGGCGAAGCTGAGCATCAGCACTGCAGCGAACGTTTTCATCGACGAAGCCCCCTCAGGACAGGCAAGGCCGCGATGGTAAGCGGTGCAAGGTATTGCGCCAAATGCCGGCGCGCGGAACTGCGCATTGGTACCGCTTCGTCGTACCGGAGCCCGCGGGCAGACCGGCGTGTGGCCGCGTAAAGACCTCCGGCGATCCGCCGACGGGCGGATATACTCGACGCAACCGCAGCGGGAAACCCGGCATGTCAGCCACCGCCGTTGAGCTCCACGCACGCAGCGACGAGTTGTTCGGGCATCCCAAGGGCCTGTACGTCTGCTTCTTCACCGAGATGTGGGAGCGCTTTTCGTTCTACGGCATGAAGGCGCTGCTGCTGCTTTACCTGACGAAGTACCACCTCTTCAGTGACGACAACGGCTACAACCTGATCGGCGCGTACGGGGGCCTGGTCTACGCGATGCCGGTGATCGGAGGCCTGCTCGCCGACCGCTGGCTCGGCATGCGCAAGGCGGTCGTTTTCGGCGGCATCCTGCTCGTGCTCGGTCATCTCGGCATGGCGATCGAAGGCCATCCCGCCTCGAGCGCGAACGGCGTCGTGACGCGCGATGCGCATGCGCTGCAGATCTTCTACATGTCGCTCGCGCTGATCATCATGGGCGTCGGCTTCCTGAAGCCGAACATCTCGACGATCGTCGGCAAGCTCTACGCCGAGAACGATCCGCGCCGCGATTCCGGATTCAGCCTGTTCTACGCCGGCATCAATATCGGCGCGACCGTGTCGGGCCTCTTGTGCGGCTGGCTCGGCGAGACGTACGGCTGGGGCTGGGGCTTCGGCGCGGCCGGCGTCGGCATGATCGCCGGGCTCGCGAATTTCCTGTATGGACAGAAACACCTGCACGGCCACGCCGAACCCCGGAATCCCGCGGCGTTGCGCGAGCGCGTGCTCGGCCCGCTCACGCGCGAGAACGTGATCTATCTCGGCGCGATCGCCGGGCTCGTCGCGATCTGGCTCCTGATCCAGATGCACTCGGTGTTCCTGAAGATCGTGCCGGACGTGTTCGAGCCGAGCCCCGTGATCCTCGGCATGCATCTCGTCACCGCGTGCCTGCTCGGCGGAATCCTCTGGTTCATGTTCACGAAATGCACGAAGGTGCAGCGCGACCAGATGTTCATCGTGCTCGCGTTCATCGTGTTCTGCCTGATCTTCTTCACGCTGTACGAGCAGACCTATGGCTCATGGGTGCTGTTCTCGGATCGCGTGATGAATCACCACGCGCTTGGCGTCGAATGGACCGCGAGCGAGCTGACCTCGCTCGGCGCGCTGTTCATCCTGATCCTCGCGCCGGCGTTCGCGTGGCTCTATCCGCGGCTCGACGCGCAGGGCTTGAATCCGAGCAAGCCGGCCAAGTCGGGCTACGGGCTGATCCTTGCGGGCGTCTCGTTTCTCGTGCTCGTCTGGAGCGCGCGCCATCCCGACGCGAACGGTCTCACCAACATCTGGTGGTTCGTGTTCGCGTATTTCGTGCTCGAGGTCGGCGAGATGCTGCTCTCGCCGATCGGTCTTTCTGCGGTGACCGAGCTGTCCGTGCCGAGCGTCGTGAGCCTGATGATGGGCGGCTGGTTCCTCGGCACGTCGTATTCCGAAGTGCTGGCCGCGGAGCTCGGCAAGCTGTCGTCGATCGAGATTCCCGAAGGCGCCACGCTGAACATCGTCGACGCGCTCGCCAAGTACGATCAGCTGTTCGTGTTCTCGGCGAAGATCGGCATCGCCTGCGGCATCGGCGTCCTGATCCTGACGCCGCTGATGAAGCGCTGGATGCACGGCGTGCGCTGAGCGCCGCGCAGGACGCTCGACTAAGGCGTCGCCCCGGGCGCGACCGGCTTGAGGAATGCGCGAAAAGCTCTCAGCGCCGCCGGGTGATAGATCGTCGCGTGTTTCTCCTCCGGCATCTTCTCGTAGTGCCAGCGCACGCCCGCGGCGTGAGCATCGGCGCGCAGAATGTCCGCGAGGCTCTGCACGGGATCGCCGGGCCCGCGCTGTTCACTGCTGGCGGCGATGTACAGCGACTTGCCGACACGCGGCCGCGCATACAGCGACGCCGCCGCACCGTCGACGAGCTTGTGATCGTTCCACCACAGGCTCGGATCGATCGCGATGTAAGTATCGAAGAGATCGGGTTCGTAGAAGAACGTCTCGACGATGAATAGACCCGCCAGCGACTCGCCGACGATCGCGGTTTCATCGGTGGTCCGATAGCGCTGCTTGACCAGCGGCATCAGCTCCTCGCGTATGAACTTGCGAAACGCCGCCGAGCCGCCGACTTGCGGGGCGATCTTCTTGTCATCCGCGTTGTCGGTCGGCGGCGTCAGATCGCGGCGGCGCTCGGTGTTCTCGATGCCGACGACCAGGAACGGACGCATCGAGCCGTCGCCGACCAGCACTTCGACGAGCCCGGCGACATGCAGGAAATCCTCGGCGAGGCCGCCGTCCGGCATGTACAGCACCGGCACACGCAAGTCCGAACCCGCATAACCCGGCGGCGGATAGACGTTGATGCGGCGCGTCTCCCCGAGGATCTTCGATTCGATCTTGAACGTATCGCCGATCACCAGCGGCTCGACGCCGCCCGCCGCCACGCAGATGCGCGCGAACGTGGACAGGAACACAAGCAGCAGGACGCGACCTTGCGCGCGCATGTTTCCCCCGAAACCACTCAATGAGCGGGACGCGCTCCGCTGCGATACAAAAGCCAGCCGACGATCGTCAGCACGACCAGACCGACCACCTGGCCGAAATGCAGCCCTTCCGGCAGCGCGAGCACGTCGGCGCGGCCCGAGGCCACGATCGGTATCGCAATGATGATGCCGGTCAATGCCTCGCCGGTGATGAGGCCGGCCGAGAACAGCGTGCCGGGTCGGTGTACGTGCTCCTTGGTCTTGTCGTCGGCATCGACCGCGCCCTGCGCGCACTCGACCAGATACGAGATCAGGCTGCCGAGGAAAATCGGCGTCATCAGCTCGAGCGGCAGATAGATGCCGATCGCCGCCGCGAGCACGGGGACGCGGAATTTCGATCCGCGGTGCTTGAGCCATTCGTCGAGCGCGATCGTGAACGCGCCGACCAGCGCGCCGAGTCCGATCATCGGCCACGGCAGGTGGCCGCCGAACATGCCCTTGGACACCGAAGCCATCAGCGTCGCCTGCGGCGCGGCCAGCGAATGCGGGTGCTCGGGCGTCGGCGGACCGATGCCGTACGCCGCCGCGAGCAGATTCAGCACGGGCGCCATGATCAGCGCGCACGACAGCGATCCGATCATCAGCATGAGCTGCTGCTTCCACGGCGTTGCGCCGACGAGATACCCGGCCTTGAGGTCCTGCAGATTGTCGCCGCCGACCGCAGCCGCGCAGCAGACCACCGCGCCGATCATGATCGCGGCGACCGCACCGATCGGCGAATCGCGACCGAGCAGCAGAACCAGCACGAGCGACGCGAACAGGATCGTCGCGATCGTGATGCCGGACACCGGATTGTTCGAAGAGCCGACCAGGCCCGCGAGGTAAGCCGATACCGACACGAACAGGAATCCGGCGACGATCATGATGATCGTCATCGGAATGCTGACCATCCACTGACCGACGATCGCCTGATACAGCAGCGCGAGCGGAACCACGAACGCGACCAGCGCAAACAGCATCCACTTCATCGGCAGGTCGCGCTGGGTCTCCGCGACGACCTCGCCGGTGCCCTTGCGCGCCGCGGCAAGACCGCTGCGGATTCCCGATATCAGCGAGTTGCGCAGCGAGAACAGTGTCCACACACCGCCGATCAGCATCGCGCCGACGCCGAGATAGCGGATCTTCGCCGACCAGATCGCGCCCGCGATGTCGAATGCGCTGGCACCGGCGATCTTCGCGGCGAGCGCGGGATCGCTGTCCATGAAGAACGTCTGGTAGATCGGGATCGCGATGTTGAACGAGAAGATGCTGCCGGACACGACGACGATGCCGACGTTGAGCCCGACGATGTAGCCGACGCCGAGCAGCGCCGGCGAAAGATTCGTACCCATGTAGCCGAGATAGCGGCCGATGAAGCCGGCGCCGATCGCGTTGTCCGGAATCATGCGCATGCCGCTCTCGGCCGCGAGCTTGACCACGGCGCCGATCGCACCGGCCATCGCAAGGATCTTGAGACCCGGGCCCGGGTTCTCGCCGGCCTTCAACACTTCCGCGGCCGCCTTGCCTTCCGGAAACGCGAGCGGCGCCTCGACGATCATCGAGCGCCGGAGCGGAACCGAGAACAGAACGCCGAGCAACCCGCCGAGACCGGCAATCGCGAGCACCCACGAGTAACGGAAATCCTGCCAGTAGCCGAGGATGATCAGCGCCGGGATCGTGAAGATCACGCCGGCCGCGATCGACGAGCCCGCCGACGCGCCGGTCTGCACGATGTTGTTTTCGAGGATGGTGCCGCCGCCGAGCAGGCGCAGCACGCCCATCGACACGACCGCGGCCGGGATCGCGGTTGCGATGGTCAGGCCCGCGAACAGGCCGAGATAGGCGTTGGCCGCGGCCAGGATCGCGGCCAGCAGGGCCGACAGCAGGATGGCGCGGACACTCAATTGCGGAACGCGTTCGCTCATCGATCTCTCCGGAGATTTCGCCGCCTCGGAACCGCGCGTCCGGCACGGGCCCACCTGGACAAACAAACGCGGCATTCCCCCACGGGGCGACCGATGGATTCGGCCGCCGACAGCGCGTCCCTTGCTGTGATGGTCTTGCAGCGATGTCTACGGGTCGAGCCGCGGACCGCCGCATAGTAGCCGCTCGGCGGCGATCTGCCACGCGGCATTGCAAATGTCAGATCCGGTCAATCCGGAGGAGGCCGGAATCGGGTGCCTCGAACTTGATGCTTTTTGCCTGACACCAGGCCAAAGCGTCCGTTTTTCGCCGGAGACGAAGTCGGGGCGTTGTTGCAAAAGAGCCCTCACCTGCCCTCTCCCGCAAGCGGGAGAGGGGAAACGGCACGAGAACAGAAAGCTAGCGCGCTGCGCCGCCTCCGATGTTCGCATCCAGAAACGCGGCCATCTTCGCCATCAGATCGGTCCGGTTACCCTCGTCGTAGAAACCGTGACCCTCGGTGCGCTGGTACAGCCATTCGTGCGCGATGTGCGCGCGATCGAGCGCGTCGTGCAGGCGTTCGCCCTGGATCGGCGGGACGCGCCGATCCTCGCCGCCGACGATCAGCATGACCTTGCTCTTGAGCCGATCGACATGCGCGACCGGCGAGCGGTCCCAGAGCAGGGACTCGTCTTCGCCCAGCACCATCTTGAGATAGTTGTCGCCATAGGTCGATTGCGGGATATCGCCGCGCGTGTACATCAGGCGCAGGTCGTACACGCCGACGTAGCCGATCGCGCAGCGGTAGAGATCCGGTTCCTTCGTCACGCCGCGCAGCGCCGCATAGCCGCCGTAGCTCGCGCCATAGATGCAGATGCGGTTCGGATCGGCGATACCCTGATCGATCGCCCAGTGCGTTGCATCGGTCACGTCGTCCTGCATCTTCGCGCCCCACTCGCGGAAGCCGGCATGGATGAACGCATCGCCGTAACCGCCCGAGCCGCGGAAGTTGACCTGCAGCACCGCGTAGCCGCGGTTGGCCAGCAGCTGCACGTCGGGATCGAATTCCCAGCGATCGCGGATGCCGTACGGGCCGCCGTGCACGAATACGACCAGCGGCAGGCGCTTCGCGTCGTCTTTGCCGAGCGGCCGTGTCAGGTAACCGTGCAGTGGGAGGCCGTCGCGCGCTTTCAGCGCGATCGGCTCCATCGCCGCCATCTGGTCTTCCTTGATCCACGGCATGCGCGCGAACAGGAACGTTGCCTTGCGGCTCGCCGCGTCGTAGAGATAGAACTCTCCGGGATTGCGATCGCTCGCAACGAGAAACACGACCTTCGCCCCGTCGGGCGTGCTGCTGGTGATGCGCACGTCCTCGCCCGGGAACTGCTGCATGAAACCGGTCAGGAGCTTCGCTTCGCGCGAATTCTTGTCGATCAGCGTCGTCGCGGTGCGGCCCGGCATCGAGCGGATCGCAACGATGTCCTCGCGGTCGAAGGTCGGCACCAGCTCGTCGACGCCGGCCTCGACGCCGCTCCAGATCGTGTCGAGATGCCGCGCCTCGCTGTTCCAGCGGCACAGGCCGCCGGCGCCGTGGGTGCCCGGGCATTCGATATAGGCGGTCTTGTCGTCGCGCGCGAAGCCGACCGGCGCGAGCGGCGCATCGCCTTTCGATTCGTCGAACACGAGCTCCCAATCGGCGCCGTTCCTGGCCCGGTAGTACACGCGGCGTTTCTGGTCGGTGCCGTCCGCATACGCGAAACGGACCTGTCCGTGGTGATCGGCGACGAACGTGCCGTTGCGGATCGGCGACGTACCGACGTCGACGGACTTGCCGTCGTCGACTCCCATGAGCGCCGCGACCGGATACACGCCGTTCGCGCTGCCGTTCCAGTGGTACTTCGCGATCAGCACCTTGTCGTCCGCGGCATAGAGCGGCCGCACCACGTCCGCGCTGATCGCCTCGCCCTTCGCGCGGAAGCCGATCATGAGCTGCTTGCGCGTGCCGTCCGCGTTCACGCCATACAGCTCGCCCGTCAGGATCGGCTGCTCGAGCGTGATCATGCGCTCGGCGACCGAATAGACCACGCGGTGCGGAGCGACCCACCAGAATTCGGCGACGTCCCCGCTCTCGCGCGGGCGCAGGTTCACGCCCTTCATGTCCTCCAGACGCACGAGCGACAGCGCGGCCTTGCCGTCGACGACCGCCGTGGCGGCGAGATAATCGCCCTGCGGCGAGATCTTGATGTCGCGGAACTGCGCATGGCGCGCGAAGTCCGCGAACGGCAGTTCGGCGGACGACGAGAAACTCGGCGCAGCAGCCAGCAGCGCCAGCGCGACGATGGTCTTCATGTTGTCTCCCCGTGACCCCGCGCCACGCTCACGGGGATTCCATTCTTGCGCCCAGGCGAACGCGTGCATATCCCTCCACGCATCCGCCCGGACGTCCCCCGGACCAAAAATACACAATTCAGGGAGTTTTTGCAGGCGCCCGGCCGTAACGGTCCTCGAGACGCACGATGTCGTCCTCGCCGAAGTAGTCGCCGCACTGGACTTCGATCAGATGCACGTCGCGATCGGTCGGATTTTCGAGCCGGTGCACCGTGTTCATCGGGATGTAGGCGGATTCGTTGCGGCCGAGCAGGAGCTCCTTCTCGCCGATACGCACCTTCGCGGTGCCATCCACGACGGTCCAGTGCTCGCTTCTGCGATGGTGCAGCTGCAGCGACAGCACGTGGCCCGGTTTCACGACGAGCCGCTTGACCTTGCAGTCGGCCGCGTCCTCGAGCACGGTGAAGCTGCCCCAGGGCCGGTGCACGGTCTTGTGAAATGCCGCGGCGTCGTGGTTCTCCGCGCGCAGACGCTCGACGACGAGCTTGACCTGCTGCGCGCGCTCGCGATCCGCGACCAGCACCGCATCGCCGGTATCGACGATCACGAGATCCTTGACGCCGACCACCGCGACCATGCGCGTGTCGGACTGGATGTAGCAGTTCTCGCTCTCGATCACGATCGCCTGCCCGCGCACGCGGTTGCCCGCCGCGTCGGCTTCGGCTTCGAGATCGCTCATCGCCTTCCACGAGCCGATGTCGCTCCAGTCGAACGAAGCCGGCACGACGGCCACGCGCGGCGCGCGCTCCATGATCGCGTAGTCGATCGAGATGTCGGGCTGCAGCAGGAACGCTTCGCGCGTGAACTCGACCGGGCTTACGTGGTTGATCGCGCTCGCGTAGCACGCGCGCGCAGCCGCGAGCACGTCCGGACAGACTTTCGCGCCGACATCGAGCAACGCGTCGACGCGAAAACAGAACATGCCGGAATTCCAGACGTAGTCGCCGGACGCGACGTAGCTCTCGGCCGTTTCGCGGTTCGGCTTTTCGACGAAGGCGCCGACCGCGCGGCCCTCGCGCCCGGCAATCGCGTTGCCCATGCGGATGTAGCCGAATCCCGTCTCCGGATGCGTCGGCCGTATGCCGAACGTGACCAGCCAGCCGTCCTGCGCCAGCGCCACCGCGCGCGACGTGTCGGCGACGAACGCATCGATATCGCGGATCAGATGATCGGCCGGCAGCACGAGCAGCGTCGCGTCCGCGCCGACGCGCGCCTGTATGTCGAGAGCCGCGAGCAGCACGGCGGGCGCGGTGTTGCGGCCGGCGGGTTCGAGCAGGAACGGAAGCTTGTCGAGATTCGCAGCCGGATGGTTCGCGTACTCGTCGCGTGTCAGAAAGTAATAGTCGCGCCCGGTGACCGTCAGCGCGTGGCCGCCGTCGGCGACGCGCAGCGCGCGATCCAGCGTCTTGCGCAGCAGCGATTCGCCATCGCCCATGCGCATGAACGGCTTCGGATATGCGCTGCGCGAGACCGGCCAGAGCCGCGTGCCGGCGCCGCCGGACAGAATCACGGGAACGAGCATCGATTTCTCCTGACGGACATCCTGCCGAAACGCCTCAATGCCTGCCGCCGTGCGAAGCGAGTTCGTCCAGCACGGTAGCGAGACCGGCTTCCCAGGATGGCAATTGTATCCCGAGCGTCGCCTCGACCCGGCTGCAGTCGAGCACCGAATACGCCGGGCGAAGCGCGCGCGTCGGATAATCGGCGGTCGCGATCGGCTCGACGCGCGGCAGACGTGCGATCAATCCACGCTCGACGGCGCCGCGCAGAAGCGCGACCGCAAAATCGAACCAGCTGCAGCGGCCGGCCGAGACGACGTGGTACGTGCCGTCGATGTCGTCGCGATCGAGCCACGCGCGGAGCGCTGTGGTCGTGGTCTCGGCGATCAGGCGCGCCGGCGTCGGCGCTCCGATCTGGTCGGAGACGACGCGCAGCTCGTCGCGTTCGCTGGCGAGCTTGAACATCGTGCGCAAGAAGTTGTGACCGTGCGCGGCATAGACCCACGCCGTGCGAAACAGCAGGTGTCGCGCGCCGCTTGCGCGCAACGCCCGTTCGCCGTCCAGCTTGGTGCGCCCGTAGACGCCGAGCGGCGCCGTCGGATCGTCTTCGCGATACGGACGCGGCGATGCGCCGTCGAACACGTAGTCGGTCGAATAGTGAACGACGCGCGCGCCGTGCCGCGCGGCCCACGCGCCGACTTCGGCGACGGCGAGATGGTTGATGCGGTCGGCGAGGTCCGGCTCGTCTTCCGCGCGATCGACCGCCGTGTACGCGGCGGCGTTGACGACGATGTCTGCAGCCGCCTCGTCCATCGCGGCCGCGAGCGACGCGCTGCGCGTGAAATCGACGTCGATGCAATGCGATCCATCGGCGAGCTCGCCGCCGAGCGCAGCGCAGACGATCTCGCCGAGCGGCGGCAGCGTGCGCAACAGCTCGCAGCCGACCTGTCCGGTCGCGCCGAGCACAAGGATTTTCATGACGACGGGCGCTCGCCGGGCGAGCGCGGCCCGGCCGCGAGCGTGGGCAGCTTCTCGCGCGCGACTTCGGCGAGAAACGGCGCGCGCTGATCCTTTTCCGACAGGATCGGCTGCGCGATCGGCCAGTCGACCGCGATCGTGCCGTCGTTCCAGCGGATGCCCGCGTCGCCCGCGCGATCGTAGGGCGCGGTGCACTGATAGATGAACGTCGCGTTGTCGGACAGCACGGCGAACCCGTGCGCGAATCCTTCCGGCACCCACATCATCCGGCGGTTCTCAGCCGACAGC
>DAISJF010000019.1:0-12240 GCA_036821625.1 Rhodanobacteraceae bacterium | reverse complement strand
TTGCGCCGCTGCTCGATGCCGATTTTCCGCAGCATCTCGCCGACCTGCTCGAAGGTCCTGCGCCCGCGCCGACGCAGGCATCCGCGGACGCGTTGCGTCCCGCGTTGGCGACATCGGCGTCGCCGCAAACCGCGATGCCGGCGACCGTGAAGCCGCTCGACCCGTGGCTCGCGCTGCTGGTCGCGGGCCTGTTCCTCGTCGAGCGCTTCGTTGCGACGCGTCGCGAGCAGCCCGCATGACCGTCGACGCACGCCTGCACGAGATCGGCCGCAACGCACGGCGGCTGCGCGGTGCGATCGCGATCTTGTCGGGCGTGCCGATCGCGCTCGTCGCGACCGCGTCGATGACTCGCGTTGCCGGCTGGCCGGGCGCGTTCGCGGTCGCCGTCGTCGCCGTCGTCGCGATTGCGGCGTGGACCCGCCGCACGATGCGCACGATCGACGAAGCGTGGATCGCACGCCGTCTCGATGCGGCCGAGCCGCGGCTCGAGGATAGCGCCGATCTGCTGTTCCGCGATGCGACAGAGCTGTCGCCGCTGCAGCAGTTGCAGCGCGCGCGATTGCACCGTCGTCTCGAAACCGCTCCGCCCGGCGAGATCGCGCCGGCGTGGCCGTGGCGCACGTTCGCGCTGATCTGGGGACTCTCGCTGATTGCGTTCGTTGCGGTCGTGCTCGTGCCCGCACGAGCGCTGCGCTCATCGGACACGAGAACGCACGCCGGCGGCCACGACCTCGAGGCGACGCAAGTCGACCGCATCCGCCTCGACGTCACGGCTCCGGCCTACACGCGCATTCCGGCGCGCGGCGAATCGACGCTCGAAACCCGCGTGGCGGCGGGCTCGCGCATTCGCTGGCGCCTGCATTTCGCCCCGACGCCGAAGAGCGCCGCGCTCGTGTTCCACGACGACAGCCGCGTCGAGCTGGTCCGCAGCGGCGACGACTGGCTGGGCGAGCGCGAGCTCGCGATGTCCGCGCTCTACCGGATCGTGCTCGACGCAGCGGCTCCGCCGGCCGACGAGCGGCTGTACCGGATCGACGCGATCGCGGACCAGCCGCCCGAGGTGCGCGTGCTGCAGCCGGAAAAATCGCTGACGCTGCTCGCGGACGGCCAGCGCGACTGGGATCTCGCGTTCGAGGCGAGCGACGACTACGGCATCGCGGGCGCGAGTCTCACCATCACGCTCGCGCAAGGCACCGGCGAGAACATCGCATTCAAGGAGCAGACGCTCGCGCTCGCCGGCGAGGACGTCGATCCGGCGAATCCCGGCCGCCATCAGCGTTATCGGCATCGGCTCGATCTCGGCGCGCTCGGCATCGCCAAGGGCGACGACGTCATCGTTCGCCTCGCGGTCAGCGACAATCGCGAACCGAAGCCCAACACGACGAAGAGCGCGAGCTTCATCCTGCGCTGGCCGCCCGAAAGCGCGAGCGACAGCGTCGGCATGGAGGGCCTCGTCGAAAAGACCATGCCGGCGTATTTCCGCAGCCAGCGCCAGGTCATCATCGACACCGAGACGCTGATCGCCGAGCAGTCGGGACTGGGCGAGGACGAAGCGCTCGCACGCTCGGACGGCATCGGCGTCGACCAGAAAATCCTGCGCCTGCGCTATGGCCAGTTTCTCGGCGAGGAATCCGAAACGCGCAGCGAAGCCGAAGGTCCCGGCGACGCCGGGCACGGCCGCAACGAAGCCGATGCCGGCCGCGCGGACGCGCTGACGAAGCGCGAGCACGAGCACAAGCACTGGCTCCAGGTCGAGAAGTTCGGCGACGCCGGCGCGGTCACGGCCGAGTACGGACACACGCACGATTTCGCCGAAGCCGCGACGCTGCTCGATCCGGAAACGAAGGCGATCCTGAAATCCGCGCTCAACGAGATGTGGGATGCCGAGCTGCACCTTCGCCAGGGCAGGCCGGCCGAGGCGCTGCCGTTCGAGAACCGCGCGCTCGGTTACATCAAAGAGGTGCAGCAGTCCTCGCGCATCTACCTCGCGCGCGTCGGGCTCGAATTGCCCGCGGTCGACGAGGGCCGGCGCCTCTCCGGCGATCGCAAGGGCGTAACCGATCGCGAGTCGGCGCTCGCGCCGGCGGATGCGGACGAATCCGCCGCGTTCGTGCTGTGGCAGGCGCTCGATGCCGGAGCAGCGCCCGACTTCGAAGCGTTCGATCGCTGGGTGAGCGCGCGCACGGCGACGCTGCCCGACGCGCTGGCGCTGCTCGCTGCGAGCGACCGCGCACGGCGAAATCCCGCCTGCGAGGGTTGCCGTCGGCAGCTGCGCGGTTTGCTGTGGCCGTTGCTTGCGCAGCCCGCGACGGCCGTGATCACGCGCGCTGCTCCGGATGCGATGGGTCGCGCCTATCTCGATGCGCTCGAAGCGCGATCCGGCAGCGACGGGGCTCGGCCATGAATCTCGCGCTCGTCACCGCGATCCTGCTCGGCGCCGCGGCGCTGCTCGGCATTGCGCGCACGTGGCGCGCGCGTGCGCCGCATCGCGCGGCGAGGATTGCGTTGCAGCTCGTCGCCGCCGCGCTGCTCTACGCGGTGCTGTATCCGCCGCGCGTGGACGAACGGTTCGTGGCCGGCTCGCTGATCGTGCTGACCCCCGGCGCGACGGCGGAGCAGATGACGCAGCGCGCCGCGGGATCGACGATTGTTGCGCTGCCCGGCGCCACGTCGCGCCGCGATATCGAGCAGGTACCCGACCTAGGCACCGCGCTGCGGCGTCATCCGGATACGGCGCGGCTGCATGTCGTCGGCGGCGGCTTGCCGCCGCGCGACATCGACGCGGCGCGCGGGCTTCCGCTCGCGTTCGATGCGGCGCCGTTGCCGAACGGCATCGTCGATCTCGCCGCTCCGACGGAGGTTCGCGCGGGCGGTCGCTTCGATGTCAGCGGCCGCGTCGAGGGCGAAGCGGGCGGTCGGGTCGAGCTGCGCGATCCGTCCGGCGCGGTGATCGCACAGGATGCGCTCGCGAATGACGGCACGTTCTCGTTCGCGGCACAGGCGAAGAGCGCCGGCACCGCCGAGTTCGCGCTGCGCGTGCTCGACCGCGACGGCGCTTCGATCGAGAATCTGACATTGCCGGTCGACGTGCGCGCCGGCACCGGTGCGCGCGTGCTCGTGCTCGCCGGCGCCGCCGATCCGGAGCTGAAATACCTGCGTCGCTGGGCCGTCGATACCGGCGTCGATCTGACCAGCCGCATCGCGCTCAGCGACGGCATCGCGATGCGCGACGGCGCCGAGGCGTTGACGCCCGGAGCGCTCGCGAAAATCGATCTCGTCATCGTCGACGAGCGCGCCTGGAAGGCGCTCGACGGCCGCGCAAAATCCGCGCTGATCGATGGCGTGCGCTCGGGCCTCGGGCTGTTCCTGCGCATCACCGGTCCGTTGCCCGCAGACGTCGCGGACGACTGGCGCCGGCTCGGATTCGATGTGCGCGCCGCGGACATCGCGCAATCCGTTTCGCTGCACGCGCGCAGCGGCGCCGCCGAGCCGGTGGTCCTGACACGCCTCGCGAGCGCCGTCGATGCGGATCGCGCGGCGCCGTTGCTGCGCGCCGACGACGGCTCGGCGCTCGCGTTGTGGCGAGCCGAAGGCCAGGGTCGCATCGCGGCGTGGTGGCTCGCGGACAGCTATCGTCTCGCGCTCGCCGGCGATGCCGGCGCGTTCGGCACGCTGTGGAGCGACGCGATCGCGACCGTCGCGCGCACGGGCGGCGCGGCTGCGCCGAATCTTCCGGCCGCAGCGCGCGCAGATCGGCGCAGCGTCGTCTGCGACATCGCCGATGGCGCGTACGTCGAGCGGCCCGACGCAACGCAGGCAACGCTCACGATCGATGCGGCGTCGGCGTCGCGCCGCTGCGCGGCGTACTGGCCGGCAGAGGCGGGCTGGCACACGCTCGTTTCAGGCGGCGCGCGCTGGCCGTTCCCTGTGCGCGCGGCCGGAGAAGCCTCGGCGCTCGCCGCCGCGCACGATGCGGACGCGACGCGCGCGCTCGCGGGCGCACACGCGTCGGACTCGACGATCGCGACACGGCAAGTCCCCGCGCCGCGCTGGCCGTTCTTCGCGGCGTGGCTCGTCGCGGTCGCGGGATCGTGGTGGCTCGAGCGCCGTCGCGCCGAGGCCATCGAAACCGTTCTCGCCGTGCCAGCCGAGCCTGCACGGCGCTGGGATGCCGCGCAGGATGCTCGTGCCGCATGATGTGATCGAGCGCGTTCTGCGATTCTGATTCACCGCTTCGTTCGAAGCGATCCGATCAGAGAAGTTCTAGCCGCATGGCGCGGAGCTGCCCGCCACGTAACAGGTGCTGATCGACCGATGAGGCGTCACGCTGCTGTAGTTGGCGAGCACGCCGGCCGAGACGCTGCCGTTGACAAGGTTCTGCACGGCGAATCCGATCGCAGGAAGCCCGGCGAAATACTTGTCGCCGAGTGCCGGACGCATCAGCCGCGCCGTCGGCAGGCCATTGCCGGGAAAGAACGCGCCGCCGGGCAGGAAGTCGCTGACCCGATTCGCGCCGTCGGGCAGGAACGTGATCGATCCCGACGGACTGTAGAACAGCGGCGAGGAACCGGCGTCATCGAATCCCATGTCGAGTGCGCTGCCGAAGATCGTGCTCGCGCCGGCGCCGAGATTGAGGATCTCGACGCTCGTGCCCGGTGACTGCAGGCGCGTCGTGCAGGCATCGGCGCCGCAGTTGATGATCGCGGTATTGCCGCCTTCGCGGTCGTTGAATCCATAAGGGATCACCTCGCTCGGCGTGTTGGCGCGGATGCCGCCGAACAGCTGCGTGAATGGCAGGATGGCCTGTGCGCCCGCGAGCGCGGGATCGGTGTAGAAGCGCCGCGTCGGATACGTGAACACGAGGCTCGTGCTGGCGCCGATGCTCGCGTCGGTGGTGTAGTCGTCGAAGATCGACGATGCCATCAGCGTCGCGGTCACCGCATCGATGGCGTGGTCGGGCGCGTTGTAAACGGCGGCGACAGGACCACCGGCGACGACGTCCGCTTCGGCAAGATGCGAGGTCGGGTCGGTCAATGCGTCGCCGAGATTCGGGTGCGCGTCGCCGGGCGCCGCGTGCAGCACGACGCTCGCCGTCGAGCCGCGCGGATTGTCGAGCGGATCGGCGCGGAAATCGTCGAGCGCGACGGCGGGATAACCGAAGATCGTTCCCTGCTGGACGTTGACGACGAAGCCGGCACCGTAGAGTCCGCCGGTCGGGTTCACGAGGTCGGTGGCGGCGTCCTGCGTCCAGTAGCCGCCGGCTCCCCATGCGGCGGCGAGCGACGCGCAATCGCGTGTCTGCATGGCGCCGGCCGTCGTCATGCCCGCGGCGACGGCGCTCGGCGAGAAGTCGACGAGCGTGCCCATCTCGATGACTTCGACCCAGCCCTCCGCGGTGCGGGAGGCGGAAGTTCCGCCGGAATCGGCATTCGAGCCCGAGAACGCGTCGGTCGAGAACGTCACGCCCTCGCCCGAGAGATCCGTCGCATCGGCGACGTCGGGCACGGTGCAGCTCGCGTCGGACGTGCGCACGCCGACGGATGCGATGGTGCTGTCGCCGTGCGTGATCGCGGCAGTCCACATGTCATAGGGTGCGAGATACAGGTTCAGCGAAAACGCGTCGCGACCGTTCTCGCCCTCGGCGAAGCGCACGCGCAGCGCCTTGGCGTGCGGCGTCGTGTTCGTCAGAGACAGCAGCGTGTCATTGCCCGCGTTCGCGGTGTAATACGGATAGATCAACACCTGACCGATGCCCCGCGGATTCAGGGTCACGGCCGACGCCGCTCCCTCCATGCAAACGCAAAGCGCAACGGCTGTACTCGAACGCGCAAGAAAAGCAAAAACATCCATGACGGCCTCCGGCGATGAGAGCGACGTTTCCT
Organism: Rhodanobacteraceae bacterium; assembly: GCA_036821625.1. Taxonomy (GTDB): domain Bacteria; phylum Pseudomonadota; class Gammaproteobacteria; order Xanthomonadales; family Rhodanobacteraceae; genus Dokdonella_A. The sequence goes on along the minus strand of DAISJF010000019.1, from coordinate 6,358 downwards.
GAAGGCAGCGACGCGCGCCGGACGCATCTCGCGATACACGGCACGGACTGCGCTCGTCAGGACGGCGCGGCGGCGCGATGCGTCGCAGCGGTCGCGATCAGATCAAAGGGCCTCGACGACAACTCACGCGAGAGGCACGTGCGGAAAGCACTCGCTAGGCGTCTGCGGTGACGTCGCGCGGTTCGTCGGTGAGCCCGCGCCACTTGCAGACGAGCTCCGTCGCATAGGAAGTCCAGCGCGAACGGAATTCGTCGCGCGCATACATCCCGGAAATCGGCGACTGTCTCTTGTAGAGCAGGAACAGCACGGGCTGACCGTTGACAGGCAGTGCGGAAGCGGTGTCGATCCACGCGATGTCCATTGCAGCATCCCTCGGTCACGGCGACGGCACCGGATCGGTTTCCGGTGCTCCCCTGGGCTCGTGCGTTCGCATGGCGCCGACGGCCCCAGCGAGCAAGTCATAGCAAATTCCGGTCCATGGGAAATCGCGTCAGGAAGACCGGCGCAATGCGCGCCTCTGGCATCGCGCTTGCTGGACGTGTCTGCACGCGCGCCCGTATGCGCAAGTCGCTTTCGAAGGTTCGAGATGGCACAGGTGGTTTTCAGCGTGGAATCCGATTCGAGCATCGGCGACCGCTGGTGTATCAAGCACTGCGGCAGCAAGCGCGCGACGTACGCCTCGAAAACGCAGGCGATCGTCGATGCGCGCCAGCTGGCCGCGTTCGAAAGCGAGCTGCGCGGGCGCACGGCGCTAGTGATCGTTCTCGGGGTCGACGGCGAGCTCGTCGAGAACTTCGTCTGCGACGGCTTCTACCGCAACCACCGATCCGTTCGGCGTCCGGCCCGCAGCGTTCGCGCCCCGGAGTTCGGCAGAATGGGTAACACGGAAGCGCAGTGGGAATATATTTCCCAACGAGTACGAGCGGACAGCGGACACAGCTGAAGCGCCGAGCGGCGCGAGAACAGCATGTTCACGTCGACTTGTGCGGCCCCCGATGCGCAGGGATAACATAGGATCATGTCCGCTCGTCTCGTGCCACCCGAAGACAATCAAGGCCCGCCGTTGGGACCGGGGATGCTCGAATCCGGCAAGGTCGAGCCGCGCACGCTGGGTCAGCTCACGGGCCAGATGGCGCACGATCTCAACAACATGCTCGCGGTCACGCTCAGCACTGTCGAAATCGCTTCGAGGATCGACGACCTCGCAAAGGTACGCGGCTTTCTCGAAACGGCGCTCAAGATGATCGACCTGCAGCGAGCGTTCACGGAGAGCATGGCGGGCGCGTCTGCCGATTGCGAATCGCCTTCGCTCGTCGACGTGCACGCTTTGATCACGCCTCTGGCCGCAGAGGTCGAGCAGGCCGGCGTCGGAGGTCCGCTGACGCTGCGCTTCGAGGCGAAGCGGAGTCTCGTGCGGTGCGACGAAACATTCCTGCACGATGCGCTCAGGCATGTCGTCGATCGCGCCCGCGAGGCCACGCATGGACGCGGCCGCCTGTCGATCGCGACACGCAACTCCTCGGCGGACGATTCAAGCACGACCGGTGGCCGCGACTTCATCTTCATCGAGATCGTCGATGCGGGCGCGGACATGCCCGAGGAGGCGCGGCGCACGGCGTTCGATCTGTTCTCGGGACCGGGCCGCGCGGAGCTGCGTCTGGCGCAGGTACGCGACACGATGCGTCGCGCCGGCGGGTTCGCGAACATCGATGACGCACCCGACGTCGGGACCAAGGTGACGCTCGGGCTGCCGCTCGCGCCCTGACGCGTCGCCGGTCAGCGGCAAGCGACTCTTGCGGTCGGCGATTCGATCGCCGTCACGCCGTGCCGCGCACCGGCCGCTTCGGCGTATCGCTGCGCGACCAGGCGCGCGATCGCGCCCATGTCGGCCGGCTTCACCAGGTGATGATCGAAACCCGCTTCGGCGGTGCGCCGGCGATCGTCGGCCTGACCCCAGCCCGTGATCGCGACCAGCGTGAGATGCGCGCCCTCCGCCGTTTTGCGCAGCGCGCGCGCGACATCGAAGCCGCTGAGGCCGGGCATGCCGATGTCCAGAAACACGATGTCGGGCGCGAACGTGTGGACCACCTCGGCGGTCAGGTGCGGATCGTAAAGGCGGCAGGTCGCGTGACCGAGCAGCTGAAGCATCATCGCGAGCGTGTCCGCCGAATCGCGGTTGTCGTCGACGACGAGAACGCGCCGTCGCACATGACCTGCACCCTCGGAAACCGCTTGCAATGCGTTCGGTGTCAGCGCGTCCGCAGCGGCCGCCGTCGTTCCGCACGGCAGCGTCACGGTGAATCGGCTGCCGAGACCCAGCCCTTCGCTGAATGCGACCGCGGCGCCGCCGTGCATCTCGACGATGCGCCGCACCAGCGTCAAGCCGATGCCGAGACCGCCGCGCGAGCGCTCGATCGACGTATCCGCCTGCGCGAACAGCTCGAAGATACCGCTGATCTGCTCCGCGGTCAGGCCGATGCCGCGATCGGTCACCGATATCTCGACGTGATCGCCGATGCGCCGCGCCGCGAGCTCGATCGGCGTCTCGGCCGGCGAATATTTCGCGGCGTTGTTGAGCAGGTTGGAGAATACCTGCGAGAGGCGGTCCCGATCCGCCAAAAGCGCGACATCGTCCGCAGGCATGTGCGTATCGAGGCGATGGCGGTCCGCGATCAGCAGCGGCATCGCGGTCTCGATCGCGGAATCGAGTACGGCTCGCAGCGTCGTGGGTGCGCGAGTGATCGTGAGCCGGCCCGTATTGATGCGCGCGACATCGAGCAGATCCTCGATCAGGCGCACCAGCATGTTCAGCTGGCGCTGCATCGCCTCGCGCATCGGATCCTCGTGCTTCGAGGAAAGGCGAAACACGTTGATCGCATTGCCGAGCGCGGCGAGCGGGTTGCGCAGCTCGTGCGCGAGCGTGGCGAGAAATTCGTCCTTGCGCCGGTTCGCCTCGACCAGGCGCGACTGCGCGCGGACGCGCTCGGCGACCTCGGATTGCAGCTCGACATTGCGCACGGCCAGCGCGTTGTTCGTTTCGCGCAGCGACTCGTTCAGAATGTTCAGCTCGCGCGCCTTCTCGGCGCGCAGCGCCTCGTTCGCGGCCTCCAGGCGCTGATTGGCGAGCTGCAGGTCGCGGCGCTTCCGGTGCAGCTCGCAGAGCACGGTGACTTTGCTGCGCAGGATCTCCGGGATGATCGGCACCGTCACGTAGTCGACGGCGCCGAGCTTGTAGCCGTGCATGCGGTCGAGCTCGGAGACGTTCACGGCGGTAACGAAGATGATCGGCGTCTTCTCGAAGCGCGGATGCTGGTGGATCACGCTGGCCGTTTCGAAGCCGTCCATGTCCGGCATGTTCACGTCGAGCAGGATCACCGCGCATTCCTGTTCCATCAGGAGCTTCAGAGCTTCGGTGCCGGAGCCGACCTCGATCAGATTCTCGTGCAGCGAATCGAGGATCGCCCGATACGCGAGCAGCCGCGCCGGCTGGTCGTCGACCAGCAGGATGTTGACCGCCTCCGTCGTCGGCGGCGCGGACGGCAAGGGCTCGTCCGAGGTCAGCGATGCAGCCACTGGCGCAGCACTCCGAGAAGCTGGTCGGTCACGACGGGCTTTGCGAGGTAGTCCGAGGCGCCGGCCTCGAGGCATTTTTCGCGATCGCCTTTCATCGCCTTTGCGGTCAGCGCGATGATCGGCAGCGTGCGCGAGCGCGCACTGCCGCGGATCGCCCGCATCGTGTCGTAGCCGTCCATGCCGGGCATCATGATATCCATCAGCACGAGATCGATGTCGTGATCGCCGGCGACCTTCTCGATGGCCTCCTGTCCGTTGCCGGCGCTGACGACGCCCATGCCGTGACGTTCCAGCACGCTCGAAAGCGCGAAGATATTGCGCACGTCGTCGTCGACGACGAGCACGCGCTTCTGGCGCAGTGCTTCGTCGGATTCGTGCAGCCGCTGCACCATCTTCTGCTTGGCCGGCGGCAGATCGGCGATAACCCGGTGCAGGAACAGCGCGGTTTCGTCGAGCAGCCGCTCGGGCGACTCGACGCCCTTGATGATCACGCTCTTGGCGACGCGCCGCAGCCTCAGGTCCTCGTCGGCGCTGAGCTCCTTTCCGGTGAACACGACGATCGGGATCCCATGCCAGCGCTGTTCCGCTTCGATGCGGTCGAGCAGCTCGAAGCCGCTCATGTCCGGCAGGCGCAGATCGAGCACGATGCAGTCGTATTCGGTCGCGAGGAGCTTGCCCAGCGCATCCTCGCCGCTGCTGGCCGCATCGATGTCGATGTCGTCGTGCCGAATCAGCTCCATCATGCTCATCTGCTCGCGCGGGTCGTCCTCGACGATGAGCAGGCGCTTCCTGCGCGGCAGCGTATAGAGGCGTATGCGCTCGAGCGCTTCGGCAATCGACTCGGACGTGGCCGGCTTGGCGAGGTAAGCGAACGCGCCGCGCTCGAGGCTCCGGTGGCGCTCCTCATCGATGGTGACGATCTGCACCGGGATATGGCGCGTCTGCCAGTCCTGCTTGAGCCGTGCCAGCACGGCCCAGCCGAGCATGTCAGGCAGATGAATGTCGAGCGAGATCGCGCTCGGCTGAAAATCGCGTGCCAGGCGCAGTGCCTCGGCCCCGTGATCCGCGACGAGCACATTGAACTCGCGCGAACGGGCGAGGTCGCGCATCACGATCGCGTAGCGCGCATCATCCTCGACAATGAGCAGCGTCGGACGCGCCGCGTCCAGCGCGCCGCGATCGTCGTCGACCGTCTCGATCGGCACCTTCGCGATCATCGCTTCCGCGGCCGCCGGGTGGGCCAGCGCCGGCAGCGCGCGTTCGCGCACGTCGGCGCCGACGTAGTTCAGCGGCAGGTACAGCGTGAACGTGCTGCCGCCGCCGACGACGCTGCGCAGTCGCAGCTCGCCGCCGAGCAGGCCGGCGATTTCGCGGCTGATGGCGAGACCAAGCCCGGTGCCGCCGTACTTGCGTGACGTACCCGCGTCGGCCTGCTGAAATGCCTCGAACACGATCTTCTGCTTGTCCGGCGAGATGCCGATGCCCGTGTCGGCGACTTCGAACGCGATCACGCTCGGCGCGTGGTCGAGCACCGGATGCCCCGGCGTCCAGCCGTTCTGCGCGATGCGTGCGGACAAGCGGACGCTGCCGCGGTCGGTGAACTTGAGCGCGTTCGAAAGCAGGTTCTTGAGAATCTGCTGCAGCCGTTTCGGGTCGGTCGTCAGCGAGCGGCCGAGCTCGGGCGGGAAATGCACCGAGAAATCGAGCGCGCGGCGATCGGCCTCGTGACGGAAGCCGCGCTCCAGGTTTTCACGCAGCAGCGCGAAGCCGATGTCCTCGATGTCCACGGTGACGGTACCGGACTCGATCTTCGACAGGTCCAGAATGTCGCTGATCAGATGCAGGAGGTCGGTGCCGGCCGCGTGGATCGTCTTGGCGAATTCGACCTGACGATCGCTCAGATTCGCTTCGGGGTTCTCGGCGAGCTGCTGGCCGAGAATCAGGATGCTGTTCAGCGGCGTGCGCAGCTCGTGCGACATGTTGGCGAGGAACTCGGATTTGTAGCGCGACGTCAGCGCGAGCTCGGCGGCCTTTTCCTCGAGCGCGCCGCGCGCCTGCTCGATCTGCAGGTTCTTGCGCTCGACCTCGGCCTTCTGTTCGGCCAGCATGGTCGCCTTGAGCGCGATTTCCTCGTTGGTCTGCTGCAGCTCCTTCTGCTGCGACTGCAGCTCGGCGGCCAGCTGCTGCGACTGCGCCAGCAGCGTCTCGGTACGCATCGACGCTTCGATCGTGTTCAGCACGATGCCGATGCTGCCCGACAGCTGCTCGAGGAACGTGCGCTGCGAGAGCGTGAACTCGCTGATCGACGCGAGCTCGATCACGGCCTTGACCTGATTCTCGAACAGCACCGGCAGCACGATCACGCTGCGCGGCAGGAGATGCAGCAGGCCGGACTGGATCTGGCTCACGCCGGGTTCGATGTCTTCGACCAGAATCATCTGCGCCTGCGCGGCGCACTGTCCGATCAGCCCTTCGCCGAATTCGACGACGCGCTCCGCGGAAACGTCGCCCGTGTCGGCATAGCCGGCGAGCTGGCGCAGGGAGGGCCGCACGCGCGGGTCTTCGGCCTCGACGACATAAATGACGCCCTGTTGCGCGTTGACCAGCGGAGCGAGCTCCGTGAGCAGCATGCGGCCAAGGGTGATCAGATCGCGCTGACCCTGCATCATGCCGCTGAATTTGGCGAGGTTCGTCTTCAGCCAGTTCTGCTCGCGGCTCGTCTCGGTCGTCGCGCGCAGCGTGCCGATCATCGCGTTGATGTTGTCCTTGAGGTCGGCGACTTCGC
>DAISJF010000018.1:0-12342 GCA_036821625.1 Rhodanobacteraceae bacterium | reverse complement strand
GCACGTTCGGCATGGAAGGCATGTTCCGCCAGATCGGCATCTACGCGCCGTTCGGGCAGAAGTACAAGCCGGTCGATGCGGATCAGCTCATGTACTACCGCGAGGATCAGAAAGGCCAGGTGCTGCAGGAAGGCATCACCGAGCCCGGCGCGATGTCGGCCTGGATGGCCGCGGCGACGAGCTACTCGGTCAGCGACGTGCCGATGCTGCCGTTCTACATCTACTACTCGATGTTCGGCTTCCAGCGCGTCGGCGATCTCGCCTGGGCGGCCGGCGACATGCGTGCGCGCGGATTCCTGGTCGGCGGCACGGCGGGACGCACGACCTTGAACGGCGAAGGCCTGCAGCACGAGGACGGCCACTCGCACCTGATGGCGGGCGCGATCCCGAACTGCCGCGCCTACGACCCGACGTTCTCGTACGAGATCGCGGTGATCCTGCAGGACGGCGTGCGCCGCATGCTGAAGGAGCAGGAAGACACGTATTACTACGTCACCGTGATGAACGAGAACTACGCGCATCCGGACATGCCCCGCTCCGACAAGAGCGGAAGCGTCGAGGCCGACATCATCAAGGGCATGTATCTGTTCCGCGACGCGAGCTCGGAGAAGAACGGCAACGCCAAGGGCAAGGGCAAGAACATTCCCTACGTGCAGCTGCTCGGTTCCGGCACGATCCTGCGCGAAGTGATCGCCGCCGCGGAGCTGCTCGACAAGGAATTCGGTGTCGTCAGCGACATCTGGTCGTGCCCGAGCTTCGCGGAGCTTCGCCGCGACGGATTCGACGTCGAGCGCTGGAACCGTCTGCACCCGATGGAGAAGAACAGGCGCACCGCGCATGTGACCGCGTGTCTTGCCGACCGGCCCGGCCCGGCGATCGCAGCGACCGATTACGTGCGCGAGTATGCCGACCAGATCCGTGCGTTCATGCCGGACGGCAAGCGCTACGTCGTGCTCGGCACCGACGGTTTCGGTCGCAGCGACACGCGCGCGAATCTGCGCGCATTCTTCGAGGTCGACCGCTACTGGATCGCGCATGCGGCGATCTCGGCGCTGGCCGCGGAAGGAAAGATGAATCCGGAAGACGTCGCGCGCGCGATCAAGCAGTGGAAGCTCGATCCGGACAAGCCGAATCCGATCACGGTTTGATTCGTTCATCGTCGGCACGAGCACGACGACGCGCGCCGACGCGAGGAGGGGAGACTGTGCGCACGGCCGAGTTCCACGGCAAACGCCACCGCTCGCAGCGCGGCGGATGGCTGCGTGCGGCCGTGCTCGGCGCCAACGACGGCATTCTGTCGACGGGCAGCCTCATCATCGGCGTCGCTTCTTCGCAAGCCGGACACGCAGCGATATTGACTGCCGGTGCTGCGGGCCTCGTCGCGGGATCGCTGTCGATGGCGGCCGGCGAATACGTGTCGGTCAGCTCGCAGCGCGACGCCGAGCACGCCGATCTGAAGCGGGAGCGTCACGAGCTCGCCACCGACGCCGAAGGCGAGCACGCCGAGCTCGCGGCCATCTATGTGCATCGCGGTCTCGATCCGGTGCTTGCGCGTCGGGTCGCCGATCAGCTGATGGCGACGGATGCGCTCGGCGCGCACGCGCGCGATGAGCTTGGCATCACCAGCCTCAATGCGCCGCGGCCGACTCAGGCGGCGCTTGCATCGGCCGCGAGTTTCGCGGTCGGCGCCGCGTTGCCGCTGCTGGTCGCGTGGCTGGCGGAGCCGCGCTCGATCGATGCGGCCGTCGGTCCCGCGTCCCTCGCGTTTCTCGCGTTGCTCGGGGCGGTCGCCGCGCGAACCGGCGGCGCATCGATGATCACCGGCGCCGTGCGCATCCTTTTCTGGGGTGCGCTCGCGATGGCGGCGAGCGCGGGCGTCGGCGCGCTGTTCGGGGCCTCGGCATGAAGCGCTTCGGCCTCGCCGACGCTCGATGAAGGCACGCGTAATCGCGGATCTCGTGCGGATTGACGGCGCGCCTGGGCGCTTCGATCATGCACGCATGCATCGCTGGCGCGCCTTCGCTCTCGCCGTTCTTGCGCTTCTCTCGCTGCATGCGTTCGCTCAGGAAACCGATTCCGCAAAGTTCTTCAGCGGCGCGCAGCAGCAGATCGCGGACATCCGCAAGGAGCTCGGCGATGTCGTCGACGAGGCGAAGCTCAACGACTTCAACGAAGTCGCCACGTCGATCGGCGCTTCGGCGGATGCGCTCATCGCCGATCGTTCGCCAAGGCTCGATGCGATCGATGCGCGCGTGGCCGAGCTCGGTCCCGCACCCGCCAAGGGCCAGCCGGCGGAAGCGGCGGACGTCGCCGCGCAGCGCGCGGCGCTCGCCCAGCAGCGCGCCACGCTGGACGGGGAGATCAAACGCGCCAGGCTGCTCTCGGTCGACAGCCGCCAGCTGACCGACGAAATCGCCGAGGCGCGGCGTGCGGATTTCCAGGCACGCCTTTCGCAGCGCACGGATTCGCCGCTGATGCCCGCGTTCTGGCAGGACGTCGGCGGCCATCTTGCCGGCGACGCGGCGCACCTCGACGCGCTGCGCAGCGGCGTCGTGTCCGCGCTCGGCGACAGCTTCGCACCTGACAACCGCGCCTATGCCATCGCCGGCATCGTCGTCGGGCTCGTGCTCATGGTGTTCATTCGCTGGTGGGCCGAGCGCGTGCTGATGCGCGTGATGTCCGATCGGGTGCCGCAAGGCCGCCTGCGGCGTTCAGCGCTGGCCTGCGCCGGTGTCGTGGCCGGGACCGCGCTGCTCGGGCTCGGCGCGGAAGCGATGGTGATCGGGCTGGACTGGCACGATGCTTTTTCCGATACCGAGAAGCAGCTCGCCCACGCGTTCGTCGCCGCTGTCTTCTTCGGCAGTTTCATCGCGAGGCTCGGTCGTGCGCTGCTGTCCGCGCAGCATCCTTCGTGGCGGCTGCCCTCGATTCCGAACGACATCGCGCTGGCGCTGCAACCATTCCCGTGGTTCCTCGGCGCCACGGTCGTGCTCAGCATTCTGCTGCGCCGGATCAACAGCGTCGCGGGCGCGAGCCTGGCCGCGACCGTCGCCGCGAGCCTGATCACCGCGCTGCTGTATGGCGGAATCGTGCTGTGGGCTCTGATCCGGATCGCCCGCGTCGGCCGGCATCGGATTCCGGAGGCCGAGACCAAGGCGGACGCCGAGCCGCGCTCGCTGTGGAGCGGCCTCGTGCTGCTCGCGTTCTGGGTCGGCTCGGTGACCGTACTGCTCGCCGCGGCTTGCGGCTTCGTCGCGTTTGCGCAATTCGTCGCCGCGCTGATGGTGCGCGTTCTCTTCATAGGCGGCGCGTCGTATCTCCTGATCCATCTCGTCGAGGACATCGCCTCGACGCTGGTCGCAGCGCGGGCGGAATGGATGCGGGACTCGCTCGGCGTCTCCTCGCGCGCTCTGGAGCAGGCCGCGGTCGTGCTGTCCGGCGCGTTTCGCCTGGTCGCTTTCCTGTTCGCGCTTTCGCTGATCTTCTCCGGATTCGGCGGCGGTCGCGCCGAGCTGTCGCAGCTCAGCGCGCAGATCGGATCGAGCGCGCTCAAGTTCGGCCAGATCGAGATCACGCCCGACGCGGTGCTCGGCGCGATGGCCGTCCTGCTGTTCGGTCTGCTCGCGATCCGTGCGCTGAAGCGCTGGCTGCACGAACGTTACCTGCCGACGACGTCGCTCGATCCGGCGATGCGCGGCTCGGTGACGACGCTGCTCGGCTACGTCTGCGGAATCATCGTGTTCGCGTTCGCGCTGTCCGCGCTCGGGCTTTCGGTCGAGCGCATCGCCTGGGTCGCGAGCGCGCTGTCGGTCGGCATCGGTTTCGGCTTGCAGGCGGTCGTGCAGAACTTCGTGTCGGGGCTCATCCTGCTCGTCGAGCGTCCGGTCAAGGTCGGCGACTGGGTCGCGCTCGGCGACATCGAAGGCGACATCCGCCGCATCAGCGTTCGCGCGACCGAAATCCAGATGGGCGATCGTTCCACGCTGATCGTGCCGAACTCCGAGCTGATCACGAAGACCGTGCGCAACGTGACGCTCGCCAACGCGCAGGGGCGCGTGCAGATCCGCTTGCCGATGCCGCTCGATACCGACGCCGATGCGGTCATCGCGACGATGCGCGAAGCGTTCGAAGCGAACGAACGCATCCTGGAAACGCCCGCGCTGTCGATCACGGCCGACGGCATCCAGAACGGCGCGCTGATCTTCGTCGGCGTCGCGTTCATCGACAATCCGCGTCAGGCCGGCGCGATCCGCAGCGCCGTCCTGCTCGACCTCCTCGCGCGCCTGCGTTCCTCGGGTATCGCGATGGTCAAGCCGCAGGAAGTCAGCTACCGCCGACTCGACCTCGGACCGCCCCTGCCCGACGTGCCGACCGAGTCCTAGCAGCCTCGAGTACGTTGGGCGAAATGCGCGGCCGCGCCGGCCGGTCTGATCCGGCATTCCCGACACGCGAGATCGCCATGTTCCGTCCGTTGCTTGCCGTCCTCATGTTCTGCGCACCGCTGTTTGCGTTCGGGGCCGAAGCGCCCGCCTCGACGGAGGCGCCGGCCGCGGCCAGCGAAACGATCACGCTCGGCGGCGGCTGCTTCTGGTGTCTGGAAGCCGTGTTCAGCGAGCTCAAGGGCGTCGACAGCGTCGTCTCCGGTTTCGCCGGCGGCCACGTCGCGAACCCGAGCTACGAGCAGGTCTCGGACGGCGGCACCGGCCATGCCGAAGTCGTGCAGATCACGTTCGATCCGCGCGTGATCAGCCGCGACACGATCCTGCGCGCGTACTTCACGATCCACGATCCGACCACCGTGAACCGGCAGGGCGCGGACGTCGGCGCGCAGTACCGCTCGATCGCGTTCTATCGGAATCCCGCGCAGAAGGCGGCGATCGAGAAGGCGATCAAGGAAACCGCCGACAGTCACGAATACCGCGATCCGATCGTGACCGAAGTCGTCCCGTTCACGGCGTTCTACAAGGCCGAGGACTATCACCAGCAGTATTACAAGCTGCACGGCGAGAATCCGTACTGCTCGCTGGTCATCGCGCCGAAGGTGGCGAAGTTCCGCAAGATGTTCCGCGAGTACCTCAAGACCTGATTGCTGCTGGGTCCGCTCAGGGACCTGAGCGTGGTCTCGGCGCAGCGCCGATTCGGGGCGTGCGTCAGCGAATCATCGAACTGGAATGGCGCGATAACGCAAAAACGATGCTTTGCGACCGGCGCGCGCGCATGATCGAATGCGCGCGCGGGCGCGTGCTCCTGAACCATCGCCACGACCCGCGGATTCCTTCGGTACATCCGGCAGAGGGTCGTCCTGATGAAAAAGCGTTGTCTCGCGTTGGTTGTCGGAACTTTTGTGCTTGCGGGCGTCGCGTCCGGCGCGACGCCGCCCGAATTCGCCGCGCTGGCGCAGCATGCGGAAATCCTTCGCGGCGAAACCGTGCGCAGCGACGTGCGCGGCGCGCATGCGCGCGCGACACGCTTCACGTTCGCCGCGATCCCCGTGCCGGGCGGTGTCGGATCGGGCGACTGGGGTCTGCTCGGTCCGCCCGGCGGTGACGTTACCGACGTCGCCGCGTCGCCAACCGCACCCGGCGTCGTGCTCGCCGGCATTGCGCCCGGCGGCAGCTTCGGCGGCACGATGTACCGCTCGACCGACGACGGCGCGAGCTGGGCTCCCGTGCCCGATCTCGCCAACACGAGCGTGCACGACATCGAATTCGCGCCCGACGGCACCGTCTGGGCCGCGACGCAGGACGCGGTCTGGAGCAGCGACGACGATGGAGCGACCTGGACTCACCACACGCTGACCGGCGTCGATCCGCTCAACGACGAAGTGTTCGACGTCGCGCTCGATCCCGCGAATCCGCAGACGATCTGGATCGGCGTCACCGATGCCGGCGGCGGCCAGCCCGTGAACCTGATGCGCTCGACCGACGGCGGCACTCAGTGGCAGGACATGACGCCGCCGCACGGCGCGCCGATGATCGGCGCCGGCGTCGCGATCGATCCGAACGATTCGAACACCGTCATCGCCGTGTTCCACGGCGATTTCGGCGGCGGCGAAGTCTGGGTCACGACGAACGGCGGCACGAGCTGGGACGACCGCAGCGACGGGCTCAACGGCGAGCCGCTCAACGCGGTCGTCTACGACGGGACGCGCCTGCTCGTCGGCGGCGGCCAGCTGTTCGGCTCGCAGTTCCTCGGACTCTATACGTCGCCCGACCTCGGCATGACATGGACGCCGCTCGACGACGGCACCTGGCCGCTCCTCGTCGTGACCGACATCGCGGTCGATCCGAACGACTCGCAGACGATTCTGGTCTCGACCGACGGCGCCGGCATCAATCGCACGACGAACGGCGGCACGAACTGGGAAACCGGCATCGGCGGCACCGGCGCCTACGCGACGCAATCGATCCGCTTCGCACCCGGAAGCTCGACGGAGCTCTTCACCGGCACGACGTCGCTTGCCGTGTTCAAGTCCACCGACGGCGGCGACAATTTCGCGGGTTCGTCGAACGGCATCTCCGAGCTGCCGCTGTTTGCGATCGCGTCGAGCCCGACCGATCCGCTCGAGATTGCCGTCGCGTTCCAGGGCAACAACTCGGGCGGCGTGTTCAGCTCGTCGGACGGTGGCGTCACTTGGCTGCTCGAATCGGCGCCGCCGACGCGCTACAGCAAGGTCGGCTATGCGCCGGACGGCACGCTGTACGCGATCTCGAGCGGACCCTCGACCGTCGCGCCCGAAGGGCTCTACCGCCGCGAGTCGAACGGAACGTGGACGAGCCTCGGTCCGGATCAGGGCCCCCTCTACGAATCCGACCTCGCATCGCTGCGCTTCAGCCACAACGATCCGAACCTGATCCTGCTCGGCGGCTCGGACTTCGGCGTCGCCGGATTTGCGGTGACGATCTGGCGTTCGACGAATGCGGGCGCGGGCTGGGACAAGGTCTACGCAGGTCGCGACTTCGATTTCACGACGGATATCGAGATCGTCGAGGACGGAACCGACCAGAACATGGTCGCCTCGTACGATGGCTCGACCGATCCGAACCAGGGCGGTGCGTTCAACTCGACCGACGGCGGCGCGACGTGGAACCTCGCGCTGAACGGCCTGCCTGATTTCGCGCGCTTGCCGCGTCTTTGCACCTCATTCGCGGATCCCGGCACGATCTACATGTCGGCCTGGACCGATTTCAGCCACGCCACCGTGTTCCACACCGAGGATGGCGGTGCAAGCTGGAACTCGACCGGCTGGCACGGCGCCACCATCGCCGACATCGCGTGCGATCCGTCCGATGCGGAGGTTCTGTACATCGCGCAAGGCAGCGGTGCCAAGGCGGCGCGTTCGGACGATCGAGGCGTCACGTTCACGGCGTTCGACACGGGCCTCGAGAATGCCGGGGGACCGCGTGACATCGCGATCACGGCCGACACCGCCGCTCCGCGTCTCCTGATGGCGACGAGCAAGGGCAGCTATGCGACGCCGATCCCCGCCGGCGTAACCGATCGCATCTTCGCCGACGGGTTCGACGGGCAGACCCCGTAGCACCGCGGTCGGGCAGATGGCCGAAGTCGCGGCGCGTCCTCGCGCCGCGGCGATCGGCCTGCGTGCCGGATCGACGAACGCCGCGTCGATCGCCTCCGCGTCACAAACCGTTCGGCGCGCCACGGCTTCGCCGTGGCTTTTCGCAAACGAATGGGCGTTGCCGTACGAGCGTCGTCGTAGCGAAGCTCGCTGCGCGATAAGGGAGAGGCTTCGATGCGCTTCGCGGCTGTCGTTCTCGGTGTTGCGTCTCTCATGAACCTCACGGGCGGTGCGCGAGAGATTGCGCCGGGCGTCGATCTGATTCCGGGCAAGTTCGTCGCGGGCACACAGCCCGACGGCAACACGGTCGTCTTCGACGCGCCCGCGGGCCTGATCGTGTTCGATACCGGACGGCATGCCGATCACGCGCAGCAGATCATCGATTTTGCGAACGCCGCGAAGAAGCCGGTTGCAGCGATCGTCAACAGCCACTGGCATCTCGATCACGTCGGCGGCAACGTGTTGCTGCGCGTGAAATATCCGAACGTGCGCGTGTACGCGAGCGGTGCGATCGAGGATGCGATGCATGGCTTTCTCGCGAACTACCATGCGCAGCTCGAGGACCTCATCGCAAAGGCCGGCGACGATGCCGCGAAGCAGGCGCCGTGGCGCGCCGAGCTCGCGCTGATCGACGCGGGGCCGAAGCTCTTTCCCGACGAACGCATCGCCGAGACCTCGACGCGCACGATCGCCGGACGCAGGGTCGAAGTCGGATACGAGAGCCATTCGGTTACGGCCGGCGACGTCTGGCTGTTCGATCCCGCGACGCGCGTGCTTGCGTCGGGCGATCTCGTGACGCTGCCTGCGCCGCTGTTCGATACCGCGTGCGCCGAACGCTGGCGCGCCGCGCTCGGCAGGCTTGCGGCCGTCGACTTCCGGATTCTCGTCCCGGGCCACGGCGCGCCGATGCGCGGCGCGGATTTCGCAATGTATCGCCGCGCGTTCGAACGCCTGCTCGATTGCGCTGCGGGCCAGCGCGCCAAGCAGGACTGCGTCGACGGCTGGATGCACGACGCCGATGCGCTCATTCCGCAAGCGGACCAGGCGCTCGCACGTTCGCTGCTGGACTACTACATCGACGGCAATCTGCGCGCGGGCGACGAGCAGAAGCAAAAGCTGTGTACCGCCGGGTGACCCGGCGGTTTGTCCTTACGCGGCCATTGTTTCGCGTAGTGCAAGCCGCAGACCATCCCACAACGCGATGCGCGCCTGCACGCTTTCTATGGCGCCGCGCAGCATCAGCTCCTGACGACCGGGATCGTCCCCGATCATGCGCTCGATGATCCGCTGAGCCATTGGCCCATGAGAGTCGCCATCGACTTCGATGTGGCGCTTGAGATAGAAGACGAACATCGGAGCGCGATCTTCTGCAATCTGCCAGCGTTGCAGCAGTGCGGAAAACATCCGCGGAATCACGTTCTCGCGGCCGTGGAAAAAGTTCGTCATCACAGTCAACGTTGATTCGTGCTGGGCGACACGCAGCGTGTGCGCAACGAATGCACGCACGTATTCGGGCGCACCGACCGCGTGCATGGCGTCGATCGGATCAACATGGTGGGCAACAAGCTGCAGGAAGCGCCGGAATTGCGTGGTATCGGCCCCAACCTCGTGCATCGCGTCGACATAGATGTCCAGATGGCTGGCCGGTTCGCCGTTGGGCGCGATATCGCTCTCTTCGCCCAACACGATCTCATTGATCAGATGCGCGGCGACCCTGTCTTGTCTCGGGCGCCACGGCACATCGACTGAGGTGAGATCGCGCTGCAGGCGCTTCAGGAGGCTCATGAAGTCCCAGACCGCGAAAACATGTGCGCGCATGAAGCAGCACAAATCGGCCTGGCTTGCGAGGCTCTCGAATACCGGATGCTGCTCCAGCTGGTGACGCAAGTCGGCCAGAGTGGCCAGATCCTTGCGCATCTTTATTGCTCGAACGACGGCTGTCACGACGGTTCTCTCCGCGGAAGATGGGGTGTCCGCCGCTCCCTGGCCTCGTCCCGCCCGGCACGATCTCCCGGAGCGGACGCAGGCCATGGTTTACGGAGGACCATCCGCGAAGCGGACATGGTCGACGCCGAGCAAGCGACTCATGTCACAGAATCAAATCTCAGGGAAACGTCGCGCCCTGCGCACGGCCGTGCATGGTCGTGACGTCGTAACTGTTCTCCTTGTCGCGGTATTCGCGCAGCGTGGCGTTGGCGACGCGATCGAGGTTGCGTTTCAACGTCTCGCAATCGGCTTCGGAAGCGAGGCGGCCGCCGCGCTCGCCGACTTCGCGTGCCGCGGCGACCGCGATGTCACGGTGACCGGCTTCGTGCCGGCGCACGGCGTCGGCGAAGGCGTTCCAGCGCTTCACCAGCGCAGGCTTCGCGTTGAGCGGCGGGTTCCAGCGCACGAGGCTGGTATGCAGCTCGAGCTCGGTCGCGGCCGACACGACCTGACATCGCCCTTGTGCCGATTCGACGCGAAAGTTCCAGCGCAGCTGCCAGCGCGTATCTCCGGCGAAGCGGTGACCCGACGCGTCCGACGCCGCGACGCTCTTCAGCGAGGCGACAAGATCGGCTTCGGTCGCGCCGCCGACGTCGCGATAGTCCGTCGACTCATGGATCGACGGCGGCTGGATATCGACCGCCATCAGTGACGGCGGTACGACCAGCAGGAGAAGTGTCAGCCAGGCCGATCGCGAGGCTCGGACGTGCAGGCGATCTCGTGTCGACGGACGGCGCATCGTGTACTCCGGATCAGCCCGCGACGGCGCGGGCGGCCGCTCGGCCGGTCTTCTTCGCGTCGGACGCGGATGGAATCGCCACCGCGGACTCGCCGGTGCCGGCCGGCGGCTTGAGGCCGGCCGCGTCTATGGTCTCGCGGAACGTCGCCGCTTCCTCGAGCAGCCAGTCGTGGAACGCGCGGAACGAAGCATGCTCGCGCGAGCGCTGCGGGTAGACCAGATAGTGCGCGTAGCGCGCGCGCAGGCGCTCGCGGAACGGCGCGATCAACATGCCGCTCTCGATGAGCGGGCGCACCATCGTCATGCGGCCGAGCGCAATGCCGATGCCTTCGACGGCGGCGCGCTGGCGCGTCTCCGAGTCGCTGAAGTTCGCGACGAAGCGCTTGGGCGCCGTGCCGCCGAATTTCTCGAACCAGTGCGGCCAGGGATCCTCGGGACACAGCAGCGGCCAGTCGGCCAGCTCATCGAGCTTCGGCGGCTTGCGGCCGGCGAGCAGCGACGGGCTGGCGACGGGCGTCAGCCATTCCTCGAACAGGAGCTCCGAGACGACGCCGTCCCACTGGCCCGGTCCATAGCGCAATGCCGCGTCGAAGCGGCAGTCCGCGAAATCGACGAGGTCGATCGACGAATCGAGATTGAGCTCGAGATCCGGATGCAGTGCGACGAAACGCGGCAGCCGCGGCATCAGCCAGCTCGACGCCATCGACGGCATCGCAGAGAGACTGAGCACGTTGTCGCGGCGCGTGCGCAAAGGGCGCATCGCGCCGTCGATTGCGTCGAGATGCGGCGCGACACGATCGAGCAGCAACGAGCCTTCCGGCGTCAGCGCCAGCCCGCGTGGGCCGCGCTTGAACAGGCTGTAGCCGAGTCGCTGCTCGAGCGTGCGCACCTGGTGGCTGAGGGCACTGACGGTCAGGTGCAGGCGTTCGGCGGCACGCGTGAGGTTCTTCGCGCGCGCGGCGCTGACGAAGACCTGCAGGGCATTCAGCGGGGGACGGTCCATTTTGAATAAACCTCAAGTCTAGCTATCAAACATGTCGCTACTGGAGCTCGAATATTCCGCGTATCTTCCCGCTCCGTAGCATCAGTTGCAAGTGACAGAGGAGGACGCGCCATGTTGAAAGAATTTAATCACATCGCTCGCCAGATGCTGTTCCTGCACGGCCACCTGACGCGGCCGCAGGACTGGACCGAGAGCAAGACCGGAGAGCCGACCACGGGCGGCCGTCGGGCTTCGCAGCCGGCCGCAAAACGGGTCCGGAAGCGCTCGTTCAGGACGGCCGCTGCCGCTTACGGAATCGTCACGCCCGCGCGGCTCATCGCCGTGCAGCTGCGCTGAGGAAGCGGTCATGAACCGCAATGTCGCCGCGGCGAGCAGCCTGGACGGTCTCACGTTTTTCGCGGCCGGGCTGGCGATCCTGGTGTGGTCGTCCGCGTTCGCGGCGATCGCGTTCGGACTGACCGCGTTCACGCCGCCTGAACTTTCGCTGCTGCGGTTCCTGATCGCGTCGGCGGTGCTCGCGGTTCCGGTCGCGGCCGGGCTGGTCAAGCTGCCTCCGCTACGCGACTGGCCGGCGATCGCGGTGCTGGGATTCGCCGGCATCACGGTGTACCAGTTGACGCTCGGCTATGCGATGACGCGGATTTCCGTCGGCGCGGCCGCGGTCGTGATTGCGCTCGCGCCGGGCGTCACTTCGGCGATGGCTGCGCTACGCCTCGGCGAGAAGATCTCGCGCAGCGCGATGGCGGGTCTCGCGATCGCGTTCGCAGGCGTCGTGCTCATCACGGTCGGAGCCGGCCGCGAGCTGCGCTTCGAGCCGATGGCGCTTCTCGCGCTCGTGGCGGTGTTTGCCACGAGCGCCTACTTCGTATGGCAGAAGCCGCTGCTCGCGCGAACGAGCAGCGTGGGTTTCACGGTCGCGAGCATCTTTGCGGGCACGCTTGGTCTCATCCCGTTCGGACTCGACCTGCCCAGCAAGCTCGCTTCGGTGCCGTCGTCGCAGCTCTGGTCCGCGGCGTATCTCGGCGTCGTGCCGAC
>DAISJF010000017.1:0-12347 GCA_036821625.1 Rhodanobacteraceae bacterium | reverse complement strand
CGCGCAACCTACCGTCCCCCTCTCCCGCTTGCGGGAGCCACCGTCCCCTCTCCCGCTTGCGGGAGAGGGCTAGGGTGAGGGCGAACGTGGTTCGACCTTCCCTTAGCTTCACTCCCAAGAGCCCCTCACCCCGACCCTCTCCCGCAAGCGGGAGAGGGGGAATTCGAGTAGCTTCTTTACTCTGGCGATCGATGGCGACGCCTCCGCCGCCCGCCGTGCGCGTCAGAAATCGGGATACAGCATCACGCCTCCGACGCAGCTCCCGCCGGCATTGATGCACGCGTTCCAGTACGGAACGATCGCGTGCTGTTCCACTTCGGCGCTGCGCAGCGTCTCGTAGATGCTGATCAACGCGGCTTCCGAGTACTGCGCGTTCACGCCGCAGAGATGATTCGTCGCGCCCTTCGAGCAGACGAATTTCTCGGTGCTGCCGCCGCCGCAGTTCTGCATCGGCGTCGTGTACATCGAGATGTAGCCGTACGTGCCCATGGTCGGCGAAGCCGCGGGCGGCGCGAGCGTGACCTCGCAGACGTATTCGTTCGCCTGCGCGCCGGCGGCGCCGAAGATCAGGAAGGCAACGGATAAAGCCAGTGCATTTTTCATTGGGAGTCCTTTCGATTTCTGGTTGGCTTGTGTGTCGATCGTCGCGCGATGACAGGCCGCGACAGACGCATATACGGCTTCACGTCCGGAAGCGGACACGCGCTGCGTTCCACGACAACAATTTCCAGAATTGTCGCCTATAGACTGCGACTTGAGATGCGAAGTCGCCGCGCGTTTCGGTTCGCCGCCGGCGCATCACAGCAAAGCGAGATTCGCGTACGCCAGCACGAGCCACTTCTGCCCCGCGCGCTCGAAGTTGATCTGCACGCGCGTGTGCGCGCCGCTGCCTTCGTAGTCGACGACGACGCCTTCGCCGAACGTCGCGTGACGCACGCGCTGGCCGAGCTTGAGCGGCGGCGCTTCGACCGAAGGCGCGACGCTGCGCTCGCCGCCGTACAGCGGACGACTCACCTGCACGCGCGGACGCACCTCGTGCAATAGTTCGGCGGGAATCTCGCGCAGGAAGCGCGAAGGCCGGCTGTACATCTCGACGCCGTGCAGGCGACGCGACTCGGCGTACGTGAGCACGAGACGCGCACGCGCGCGCGTGATGCCGACATACGCGAGCCGGCGCTCTTCCTCGAGCCGGCCCGGCTCCTCGGTCGATTTCTGGCTCGGGAAGAGCCCGTCTTCTAGGCCGACCAGGAACACGAGCGGGAACTCGAGTCCTTTCGCCGAATGCAGCGTCATCAGCTGCACGCAGTCCTCCCAGGCCTCGCCCTGCCCTTCGCCGGCTTCGAGCGCGGCGTGCGCAAGGAACGCGGCGAGCTCGGAGAGACCGGCTTCGAGATCCTCGGGCGTGCGGCCGAAGCGGCTCGCGACGTTGATCAGCTCATCGAGATTCTCGACGCGCGACTCCGCGCTGCCGCGGCTGTCCTTTTCGTAGAAGTCGCGCAGGCCCGAGCGCGCGATCGCGTGCTCGATCTGCTCGGCCAGCGGAAGCGGTTCGTCAGGATCGCGCTCCCGGACGATCGCGTCGATCACTCCGCCGTCATCCCGGCGAAGGCCGGGATCCGGCACCTGTGCCGTCGAGAGCGTCCCCGACAAGGCTGGATCGCGGCCTTCGCCGGGATGACGGGATACGGGCGAGAGACATGTCGCGGCCAGCTCATCGATCAACTGCAGGAACGCCCGCAGCGCATTCTTCGCGCGGCCCGCCAACGCATTGGTGGCAAGCTCCGTGAGTGCGGCCTCCCACAGCGACTGCTCGGCCGAGCGCGCGCGCTGACGCACAAGGTCGAGCGTCCGCTCGCCGATGCCGCGCGGCGGCGTGTTCACGGCGCGCTCGAAGGCGGCATCGTCGTGCCGATTGGCGACCAGGCGCAGATACGCGAGCGCATCCTTTACCTCGGCGCGATCGAAGTAGCGCAGACCGCCGTAGACGCGGTATGCGATGTCGTGCTGGATCAGCTGCTCTTCGAAGTTCCGCGACTGTGCGTTGGAGCGGTACAGGATCGCGATATGACTCGGCTGGCTGCCGGCGGCGATGGCTTCGCGCACCTGCTCGACCACGTAGCGCGCTTCGTCCTGCTCGTTGTAGGCCGCGTACACCTCGATCGGCGTGCCGGCGGCGCCGGCGGTCCACAACTCCTTGCCGAGCCGGTCCGGGTTGTGCGCGATGACCGCGTTCGCCGCGGCGAGGATGTTGCCGGTCGAGCGATAGTTCTGCTCGAGCCGGATGGTTTTCGCGTTCGGGAAATCGCGCAGGAAGTCGTGCACGTTCTCGACGCGCGCGCCGCGCCAGCCGTAGATCGCCTGGTCGTCGTCGCCGACGACGAACACCTGGCCGGTCGTGCCGGCGAGCACGCGGATCCACGCGTACTGCAGCGTGTTCGTGTCCTGGAACTCGTCGATCAGAAGGTGCCGGAATCGCTCGCGGTAATGCGCGAGCAGCGCGTCGTTGTGCAGCCAGAGCTCGTGCGCGCGCAGCAGAAGCTCGGCGAAATCGACCAGTCCGGCGCGCTGGCACGCCGACTCGTAGGCACGGTAGACGTCGATCAGCGTCGCGTTGATCGGGTTGTAACCCGGATCGAGCGCGCCGGGCCGCTTGCCTTCGTCCTTGGCGCTGTTGATGAACCAGGTCGCCTGACGCGGCGGAAAGCGCGCCTCGTCGAGGCCGAGGCCCTGGATCGTGCGCTTGACCAGGCGCTGCTGGTCGTCCGCGTCGAGGATCTGGAACGTCTCCGGCAGGTTCGCCTCGCGCCAGTGCCGGCGCAGCAGCCGATGCGCGATGCCGTGGAAGGTGCCGACCGTGAGGCCACGCAGCTCGTTCGCGATCAGCGCCTCGGTGCGCATGCGCATCTCGCCGGCGGCCTTGTTCGTGAACGTGACCGCGAGCACCGACCACGGCGACTGGCGATCGACTTCGAGCAGCCAGCCGATCCGGTGCGTGAGCACGCGCGTCTTGCCCGACCCGGCCCCGGCCAGCACGAGATAGTGTCCCTGCGGCGCGGTCACGGCTTCGCGCTGTGCGCCGTTCAGTCCATCGAGCAGGTGCGAGACATCCATGGCGCGAGTGTAGCGGCCGCGTTCCGCGCGGCGCGAGCGAAGATCGGCAGGTCCGGCTCTGTCGATGGTGTCTAGGCCGGTGTCGTTCAAGCGCTGGACCGATCGGCCGCGCCACGGTTCGACTCGAAACTTTCGCCCGCGTTCAAGCATCATACGGCGCCATGCGCCGCTGCCTCTTCGCGATACTGGTCCTTGCCGGTTCGACTCGCTGGGTCGATGCGGCCGACAGCGCTCCGGTGCAATACACGCTGCGCTACGACGCGGCCACGGAAACGATGTCGGTGCGGGCGTGTGTTGCACGTGCCGCGTCGTCGATTCATTTCTCGGCCGAGGATGGCGCGCCGCGTTATCTCGAACCGCTGACCCGCGAGCACGGATCCGCGCCGGAACGCGACGACGACGGCTGGTCCGCCGCGGACTGGCACGCCGGCGAGTGCCTCGCCTATCGCGCCGCGCTGGGTCACATCGTGGATTCCGGCGCGCGGCGGCTCGGTGCGCGGCACGGCAGCGCCATCGTCGTCGATCCCGATGCCTGGCTCGTGCGCGTGGACGACACCGATCCCGGCGCAACCGCCGAAGTCCGGCTTGCGTTGCCGAGCGGCCTCTCGATTTCCGCGCCGTGGCATCCGCTGCCGGAGCAGGAAGGCTTTCTGCGCTTCGCCGTGCCCGAGACACCGCAGAGCTGGATGGAACGGATCGCCATCGGCCATTTCGAGGAAAAGCCCGTGGTGCTGCCTGGCGGCACGCTGCGCGTGTCGATCCTCGACGGTGTCGACGCGGCGCAGCGAGCGAAACTCGATGCCTGGATCGCGCACGTCAGCCGCGCCGCATTGTCGGCGTACGGCCGCTTTCCCCTCGCCGACGTGCAGGTGCTGCTGATTCCGGACGGCCCGCAGCACGAGCACGATCCGGTCGGATTCGGACAATCCACGCGCGGCCAGGGTCACGCCGTCACGCTGTTCGTCGATCCCGCGCAATCCGCCGACGCTTTCGATCGCGACTGGGTCGCCGTGCACGAGTTCTCGCACCTGTTCCATCCGTATCTCGACGATCGCGGCAGCTGGCTCGCCGAAGGACTCGCCACGTACTACCAGAACGTGCTGCGTGCGCGCGCCGGCCTCGTCACGGCGGCAAAGGCCTGGGATGAGATCGACGCGGGCTTCGCGCGCGGGCGCGGCGCAACGAAGAAAAGCGGCGACATCACGCTCGAAAGCGCCGCGCAAGCGGAAAGCACGCATCCGAATTTCATGCGCATCTACTGGTCCGGCACCGCATTCTGGCTCGAAGTCGATATGGAGCTGCGGCGATCGAGCGGCAACCGCCTCGGCATCGACGAGGCGCTGCGCCGTTTCGACGCGTGCTGCCTGCCGGACTATCGCGGCTGGAAGCCCGAGGATTTCGTCGCGAAGCTCGATGCGCTGATCGGCAGCGACGTGTTCCGCAAGAAATTCGCCGAATTCCGCGAGCGCCGCGACTTTCCGGACCTAGCGCCCGTCTACGCCGATCTCGGCATCGGCCGCGACGGCGATGCGCTCTCGTTCACCGACGCCGCTCCGGCTGCCGACGTGCGCCGCGCGATCATGACCGCGCCGGCGCAGGCGTCGGCTCGCTGATCGATCTCGAAGAATCGCGCCCCGGTCGGCGGTCGCGGCTATTTCCTCATCGCGCCGACGACGACGAGACCCGCGCCTACGAGCACGGCGACGCCGCCGAGCCACTGCGGCACCGTATCTTCTTCTTTCACCTTCGCCGAGAGATCGCCGATCTTCACGACCTCCTTGTCGTGGTTGTAGTTAAGCTTGCCAAGGTACGCGGCAATGCCGAATGCCGCGATGAGAATGCCGGCAACGATCAGTCCGATGCGCATGAGTCGGGCTCCTCTGCATGTCGACGGAATCCATGTCGGCTCAAATCCGTGTCGACGGAATCGGCGCCGCGGAGCGGTCGCGGGACACACGATCGCGGGTCGAAGCTGAACGGCAGATCAGCGCCGTCGCAAAGTCATTCGACGAGCGAGACGCCGGGCAGCGACAGCACGTAGCGCGCGCCGACCAGCTGCGAGGGCGTGTAATAGCCGCCTGCCGGTTTCGCCGCGATCACGTGATCGAGAATCCCGAGCGCCGCATCGACGGTGAGCGCATACCCGTTCGGCGTCTTCAGCGCGAGCTTGTGCTCGCCGCCGGCCGCATTGCGGACTTCGCCCCAGACGTGGCAGCCGGTGGTGCGCCGGCGTTCGGCATCGGGGCCTCGCGCGCCCGCGACAGCGCGTTTTTCGAGGAACTTGCGCACGGCGCCGAACCGAAGCAACGGTCGCGCCCGCTCGAGCCAGCGCGTGCGTGCGATGGTCCTGGGTGATACCGCCATGTAGGTTTCGATGTTCGGAATGCCGGTCGAGACGTACGCGGTATAGACGTCGCCCCATGGAATCGTCATCGCGCTGCGGCGGATGCCGTCGCGTTCGAATTCGCGGACCTTCCATGCCAGCGGAACGTCGACGATCTCGCCGTTGCTGCGCACGCGACCGCCGCGCGCGAGACCGGCGATGCCGGTGCGCGCGGTGCCCGGGCTCGTGCCGCCCTGCGCTTCGAAAGCGAGCACGAGCTCGGTCGCGTCGGGCAGGCGTTCCTTCAGCATCGCGGCGAGGCAGTCCGTCGGCACGACGTCGAAGCCGACGCCGGGCACGACGACGACACCTTGATGCCGCGCGCGATTGTGCGCGTGATGGCACAGCGCATAGACGTCGATCTCGCCGGTGATGTCGAGATAGTGGACGTTGAGCGAGAGGCACGCATCGAGCAGCGGCGGACACGTATCGACGAACGGGCCGGCGCAGTTGAGCAGCACGTCGACGCCGTCGAGATTGCGCGTGACCTCGGCGGCATCGCCGAGTTCGAAGACGCGCCGCGTGAGGCGCAGCCGCCGCGCCAGCGCTTCGAGCGCATCGCGGTTGCGCCCGCCGAGGATCGGCTTGAGGCCGCGTCGGGCCGCTTCCTCGGCGATGAGCTCGCCGGTGTAGCCGTTCGCGCCGTAGATCAGGATCCGGTTCATGGCCTGGCCACCTCCCGAAGACCGATGCCGCACAGCGCGGCGAATCGATCAGTGATGCGCTGCCTTCGACACCGCCCGCACGACCCATGCGGCAACGAGACCGACCACGACGATCGCCGGCGGAAGCGCCGCCATGAGATACGCCTCGCGTTCGTGATGACCGATGCGCTGTTTCTTCATTTCGGCGGTGGTTTTCCGTAAAGCTTTTCGGCGCGCTCGAACAGCACCCACGACGTCGCGATGTACTTGTTGCCGCCCTTGGGCCGGTTGCCCCGGTGCGTGTGCGTGAAACCGGCCGGCGCGATCAGCAGCGAGCCCGTGCGCGGTGCGATCTTGCGCTGCTGGTAGAAGAATTCGGTCTCGCCTTCGCCGAACGCGTCGTTGAGATAAATCGTCCACAACAACGTGCGATGCAGACTCTCGTCGGCATCCGGCTTCGGAAAGATCTCGCTGTGCCAGTACGGATAGCCGCCCTGGTCGGCGAAATAACGCTGGATATTGATGCGGCCGGGACGGAACACCTGGGTGACCAGATGCTGCAGATCCGCGTCCGGCATCGCCGCGATCGTCGCCGCATCGAGCGGAACCAGCTTGCCGGTCTCGGGATCGTGACGGCTGAGCTGCATCGGCGCGATCGCCAGGAATGCATAGCGGCGCACATAAGTCATCAGTCCGCGCAGCATCGCGCGATTGAGCACCGCCTCGCCCTGCTTCCACTCCTCATGCAGGCTGATGCAGAGATCCCAGCTGTCCTTGAGCTCGGGATTGACCCCGCCGCCCGTCGCGCCGCGCGTGAGCTTGTCGCTCGCCTCGAAATGCGCAATCAGGTCGGTGCAGACGCGGGCTTCGAGCGCGCCTTCGTAGACCTCGATGAAGTCGGGATTTTCCATCATGCCCGGCCGGCAAAGGGCTCGTGATGATAGCGCGCGGCGCCGTTCGGCCGGACGCCCGCCGTGTTCCGTGCGCGCCGGACATTGCCGGCCGACCGCCGCCCATGGGCGATCCGGCGCCCTTCCACGCTGCTGACAATGCGCTGGCAGCAGGGGCGCGGCAGAGTGTGCCCGACGATCGGCATGGTGTGCTTGAAGCCGCGTCGTCCCGGCTCCACGCAAATCCGGAGTCGCCGGGGCCAGCAGCCAAAGGCACGGCGACGGACCCAAACGGACAGGATCAAAGGAGGTTGCGATGCGAAACGCCGTGTACTTTTTCGTGTTCGACGGCTTCGCCGACTGGGAAGCCGCACTGGCGCTCTGCGAGATCCGCCGCCCCGGCGATTACCGCGTGCGCACGGTCGGTCTCGACCGCCGGCCGGTGCAATCGATGGGCGGGCTCGTCGTGTTGCCGGACATCGGCCTCGACGAGATCGAGATCGACAATGCCGTGCTCGCGATCGTGCCGGGCGGCACGCTGTGGGAGCGCGGCGAGATCGTACCGGTCAGCGCGACGCTGCGCCGCCTGCACGCGGCGGGCGCAACGATCGGCGCGCTGTGCGACGGAGTGCTGGCGCTCGCGCATGCGGGTCTCGTCGATACGCGCCGGCATTGCGCGAACTTTCTCGGCCATATCGAGACCTATGTGCCCGACTACGACGGCAGCGCCCACTATGACGCGGAAGCGGCCGCGGTGAGCGACGATCGCGTCATCACGGCCGGCGGTGTCGGCAGCGTCGATTTCGCGCGCGAAGTGATCCGTGCGCTCGGCCTCTACGACGAGCGCGATACCAGCGTGTGGTACCGGCTGTTCAAGCACGGCGAGCCGCCGCCCTGGCTCGCGCCGTCGGCGAATCGCGAGCAGACGGCCGAGGAGCGCGCGTGATGTCGCGGTGGATACGCTGGTTGATTCGCCTGTATGCACCGGTCGCCGCGTGCGGCGCGCTGATCAACGGTGTTGCGATGCGTGCGTCGTTCGCGGCCGATGCTCCGCTGCCGCCGGCTCCGCGGCGAGCTCTCGCGTCGCCCTCCGGGCGCGGCACGAGCCGCCGGGCCGAGTGTGCTTCGCTGCCCGCCTGAGGTCGAAATCGCGTCAGAGGATTTCGTACCGGCGCGCGATCCAGTAGAGCTGATAGAGCGCGGCGAGCGGGTGCGTCCTCGTACGATCATCATGGCGACGGAGCGGCCGCCCGCGCCGCACGCAAGCGCGCTTCTTTACCACGGCAACGCCGGCGAGGGATCATGGCCGGATGCGCCGCGCCGACCGGCTGTTCCTGATCATCCATGCCCTGCGCGGACGCCGCACCGCATTGCCGGCGCGACGCCTGGCCGAGACGCTCTCGGTCTCGCTGCGCACGGTCTATCGCGATGTCGCCGACCTGCAGCTCTCCGGCGTGCCGATCGAAGGCGAAGCCGGCATCGGCTACATGCTGCGCAAGGGTGCGGACATCCCGCCGCTGATGTTCACCGCTGACGAGCTCGAAGCCCTCGTCGTCGGCACGCGCTTCGTGCGCGCGTTCGCCGGCGGGCGGCTTGCGAGCGGCGCGCAGGCCGCGCTCTTGAAGATCGAGGCCGTGCTGCCGCCCGAGCTTCGCCAGCGCGCGATGCGCTCGCGCATCTTCGCGCCGACGCGCTGGTACGAGGGCAAGTCCGGCATGATCGACAAGCTCCACGACGCGATCGCCGGGCACCGCGTGCTCCGCATCGACTATCGCGACGAAGCGCAGCGCGCGAGCGTGCGCGAAGTCGAGCCGCTATGCCTCGCGTTCTGGGGCGGCGCGTGGACGCTGGGTGCCTGGTGCCGTCTGCGCACGGATTTCCGCAATTTCCGGCCGGATCGGATCGCGACGTTCGAGCCGACCGGCGAGGTTTTCGTGGAGACGCCCGAGCGCGGGCTCGCCGCGTACCTCGGTCGCGTCGGCGGCGGAGACGACGGGGTGTTCTAGAGCGAGCTGATTGAATGGGCTACGAACCCCCTCTCCCGCTTGCGGGAGAGGGCTGGGGTGAGGGTTCTTTGTGAGTAAACCTGCGGGGACGTCGAACCAGGCCTCCCCTCACCCTAACCCTCTCCCGCAAGCAAGAGAGGGGATTTCGGGACTCAACCAACGGCACTCCCGCAAACGCGCACCGATGCGATCATGCGCACTTTGCGCGCCGGAGCCTTCTCATGGTTCGTCTCCTCGCTTCGCTTTTCGTCACCGGCCTTGCGCTGACGATGCTCGCCCACGCCGAGTCGGCCGACGACCGCTTCAAGGCGCTCTACGAAAAGGAATGGGCGTGGCGTCAGGAGCAGTTCCCCGGCCAGGACGACGAGGACCGCGAGTCGAAGCCGACGGACAATCACCTGGCCGATGTCGGACCGACGGCGCAGAAGACGCGGCTTGCCTACTGGAACGACGTGCTGAAGGAGCTCGGCACGATTCCGGTCGATCAGCTCTCCGCAGAGAACAAGGTGAACCTCGCGATCTACCGGCCGCAGATCGAAGACCTTTCCGCGGGCATCCGCTTTCGCGACTACGAGATGCCGTTCAACAGCGATTCGCAATTCTGGTCCGACCTCGGCTTCATGGCGCGACGGCCGCTCAAGGATGCGCTGGCGGTCCACAACTACATCGCCAAGCTCGACGACATCCCGCGTTATTTCGATCAGCAGATCGTGAACATGCGCGCCGGCCTGAGGCGCGGATTCACGGTGCCGCGCGCGGTGCTCGACGGGCGCGACGTGTCGATCGCGAGCTTTGCCGAGGTCAAGTCGCCCGAGGACAGCGAATTCTACGCGCCACTCAAGAAACTGCCGACGAACATTCCGGCCGCCGACCAGGACGCGCTGCGCGCCGACGGTGCGCGCGCGATCCGCGAGCATGTGATTCCGGCGTACGCGAAGCTGCTCAAGTTCTTCCGCGAAGAATACCTGCCGCACGCGCGCAAGACGCTCGCCGCCGAATCGCTGCCCAACGGCAAGGCGTACTACCGCCAGCAGATCAGGGAATACACGACGCTCGATCTCGATCCCGAAGCGATCCACGCGATCGGCCTCAAGGAAGTCGCGCGCATCGATGCCGACATGCAGGCGACGATGAGGGAGACCGGCTTCACCGGCGATTTCCCGGCGTTCCTCAAGTTCCTGCGCACCGACCCGCAGTTCTACGCGAAGACGCCGGACGAGCTTCTGATGCGCGCGTCGTGGATCGCCAAGCAGGTCGACGGCAAGCTTTCGCAGTATTTTGGTCTGCTGCCGCGCGGGCGCTTCGGCATCGAGCCCGTGCCGGACGCGATCGCGCCGTTCTGGACCGCGGGCCGCGGCAGTGCGCATACGTACTGGGTCAACACCTACGACCTGCCCTCGCGTCCGCTCTACAACCTGCCCGCGCTGACGCTGCACGAATCGGCGCCGGGTCACGCGCTGCAGGGCGAGCTCGCGGAGGAGCAGAAGGAGCAGCCGGAATTCCGCAGCAAGAACTACATCTCGGCATACGGCGAAGGCTGGGCGCTCTATTGCGAGAAGCTCGGCAAGGAAATGGGCATCTACAGGACGCCGTACGAGGAGTTCGGCCGCGAGACGTACGAGATGTGGCGTGCGGCGCGGCTCGTCATCGATACGGGCATCCACCATAAGGGATGGACGCGCGAACAGGCGATCAAGTATCTCGCCGAGCACACCGCGCTC
Organism: Rhodanobacteraceae bacterium; assembly: GCA_036821625.1. GTDB lineage: Bacteria > Pseudomonadota > Gammaproteobacteria > Xanthomonadales > Rhodanobacteraceae > Dokdonella_A. Next base: position 1,592 of record DAISJF010000017.1, on the reverse strand, counting down.
AGCCAGCACGAAGTCGAGACCGAAGTCGACCGCTACATCTCGTGGCCGGGTCAGGCGCTCAGCTACAAGCTCGGCGAGATGAAGATCCTCGAGCTGCGCGCGCGGGCCGAGAAGGAGCTCGGTACGAAGTTCGATCTCAAGGCCTTCCACGACGCCGTGCTCGCCGAAGGCTCGGTGCCGCTGCCGGTCCTCGAGCAGCGCATCGACGTGTTCATCGCGGCGCAGAAGGCGAAGTAGGCGTCATTCGGCGCAGACGGGAAACCGGTTCTGCGGCGATGGAAAAGGAGCTGGATCCCGGCCTTCGCCGGGATGACGGTGTATGGCGCGAGTCATGCGGGTGTCGCGATTTCGTCGTAACCCCGGTTGAGGAACTCGATCAGGCAGAATCCGTGGCCGAACGGATCGGCGAGCGTAGCGATGCGTCCCCATCGCGCCGTGCGCACTTCGCCTTCGAGCACGGCGCCCGCCGCTTGCGCACGTTTCAGCGCCGCGGCGAGATCGGCGACGACGAAATCGAGGTGGACCGGCGTCCAGTGACGCGCGTAGTCGCGCGCCTGATGCGTCGTTTCGGCGGCGGCGCTGCCCGCGGCCTTGCGCAGCAGATAGATCGGCGAGGACGCGCCCAAGAGCTCGATGCCGCCGTCGCCGAAGCGGCGGCCGCGCACGAGTCCGAGCGCGTCGACGTAGAACGCTTCCGCGCGCGCGAGATCGTCGACGTCGATGTTGGCGAGCAGGCTGATCGGCATGGTTTTCGCCTTTCGATCGGCACGAGTGCGCCAGCATGCCACGGCCGCAAGCGCCTCTGCTCAGAGCGCGAGCTGCAGCCCAAGGTACGACAGCCAGCGCTCGCGCGGTTCGATCGTATTGTCGAGATCGGTGCCGAGCGCGGCGAGCAGCGTGAAATGTTCCGACAGCGTGCGGCGCGCGCCGACATTGAACACAACCTCATGCGCGCCATTGCCGCCGACCGTCTCGTCGTGCAGCTCGCCGATCAGCTCGAAGCGGTCGGAAAACCTGTGGCCGACGTCGATGCCGGCGATCCAGCCGTCGCCGCGATCCTCGGGCGCCCATTTGCGTCCGATCTCGAATCCGGCGTCGAACGTTCCGAAACTGCGCTGCACTTCGATCGGCAGGAGATGACTGACGCCCGCCTGTGCCGATGCGGCGTGATGCAGCGCGGGCGGCAGGAAGCCGATTTGCGGATAGGTCGATACCTGCCAGCCGTCTTCGCCCTGATCGAAGAAGCGCCACTTGACGCCGATCAGCGCGTTGCCGAATCCGTCATTGCCGCGTCCGGATTCGACGGCCCACGGCATTTCGAACTTGAGCTGCACGCGATCGCCGAGCCCGTAGTTGAGGTCGGCGAGCGGCAGCTCGTCATGATGCGAATCCGCAGCGCGCCCGGATGTCCACGCGAAATTCATCTCCCAGTGCCCGTCGCCGGGCGTGCCCGGATCGTCGGTGAGCATCGGCGGACCGCCCTCGGCACCTGCGGGACCGGCGCCTAGCGCGAAGACGCATGCGACGGCGACAAACGCGGATGCGCGGACGACACTCCGACAGCGTCTCATTGACCGGGCGGCGCAGGCTGT
>DAISJF010000016.1:0-12589 GCA_036821625.1 Rhodanobacteraceae bacterium | reverse complement strand
ACAACGTGATCATGTTCCCCGCACTCCCATCCGCACGGCGCGCGCGAGGTCGGCTGCGACCTGGGTGCGGCTGGCCTGGAAGGCGGCCGGGTTAGGCGTCTGGATGGTCACGTTGATGACGGGTGCGACCGCCATCGCCCCGCGTGTCCCGTAGTTCCGCGCCTCCTCGCGATTGAGCACCCGCTCGCCACGCTGGAGGATGGCCGGCACCTCGTCTGGCGAAAGAAATACACCGTCGTGGAAGCGAGGCGCATTGCGGAAGACAGCTGCCGATACGAAAGCCGACCTGCCATCCATCCCGACGACTCCTCCTTCGTGGAATTTGAAGCCCTTGAGCAGTCCGCCAAGCAGCCCGCCGACATCGCCGAGCGTCGTGAGATTGGTGCCGAACAGCAAATTCTTCAGCGGGTTGAGTACGGCGAGCTTGAGGATTTCCTTTTCGATGTCGGCAAGAGCTGCGCGTCCTGCATCGGCCCATGATTTCCAGTCGAGCTTTCCCTGCGCAATCAGGTCGGCGAAATGGTTGAACGTCGTATCGGTCATGCCCTGCAAGGACTGCATGGCTCCTTGCGAGCGGGCGAGCGACTGGTTCAGCCGTTCGATGTATGCGGCATTCGCGAGGATCGCCTGGCCTTCGGCGCTCGCGAGATCGATCCCTTTCTGCCGAAGCTGCTGCTCGGCCTGCAGCTGCGCAATGATGATGGCGCGCTGTGATTCGCTTGTGCCGGCGAGATCGATCTGCTTCTGCAGAAGCTCGATCTGGTTCTTCTGGCCTTCGAGCGTCTGCAGCGCCGCGGCGCGCGCCTGCTCGCCGTGCAAGCGTGAATAGGCGCCGCGCAATGCATCGATGACGCGCGCGAGCGTCGCCTTGGCATCGCCTTCAGCGAGCGATTGCGCGATGATGAGCGGCCGGAGCGCCTGCTCGACCTGCATTTGCCGCTGCGCCTGTTCGGTCGAGAGTCGACCCGCCAGCACGGCATCATTGAGCCGCCGCTGCGCTTCCGCTTCGGCGCCGAGATCGTTGACGGATTTCGCCGACTGCGCCGCCTGTTCGGCAATCTGCTCGCGGAGGAGATCGCGCGCGCGGCTCTCGACGTCGACGCCGTTCTGCACCGCCTCGGTGAGCGCCTTGCGGCGCACCTCGGCCTGCTGGGCGGCCGCGGCGCCCTTCAGCCAAGCGTCGGCGAGACCGAGCGTAGCCTTGGTGTTGACGTCGAGGACGTGCGCCTGGTCGATCAGCCCTTGCGTGGCCTCGGCGCGCGCCTTCGTCCCGGCCCGCGTGATATCGGCTTCCGCCGTCGCGACCGGGATCGCCTGGCCAGCGAGCTCGAGGCGGCGCCGCTCTTCCGCGATGGCGGCCTTCTGTTCGGGCGTCTTCGCCTGGAGCGCCCGGATTTCGAGTTCGTCGAGCCGGCGGGCCTTATCGGCCGGATCGAGCCAGGTCGTGATCGCGCGGGTGACCGCATCATAGGCGGTCTCGACCTGCTTCAGGTCGGCGACCTTCTGGCGGACGAGCGGATCATCAAGCGCCGTGCGAAGCTGCGCCTCGCGCGCCTTGAGCGTCTGCAGCTCTTCGAAACCGGGCGTGATATCACGCGCCACCGTCCCGGCGCGGACCGAGAGCTCGTTCGCTTTCGCGTCCTTGGCGCGCCGCTCGATCGTATCGAGCTTTGCCTCAATCCTGGCGATCTCGGCATCGACCTGCGCCAGCATCCGCGTGTTGAAGTTGCGGGCCTGGGCGGCAAAGCGCGTCGGCGGATTCTCGATCAGCGCCTGCAGGCGCGCGCGCTCCTGCTGCAGCTCCTTCAGGCGTTCCTCGATTGGCGCGCCATCGATGACCCGGGAGATCGCGCGACCGAGCGCGTCATAGGCGCCCGACGCCATCCGTCCGACGAAATCCCAGGCGCGGCCGAGGGCCGTTGTCGCCTCGGCGGCATCAACGAGGCTCTTCCTCAGGGCGTCGAGCAGGACCCGCTGTGCCCCGGTGCGATCATTGTGGTCAGCGAGCGTGCGGACATATTGCCGGGTCTTGTCGTCCAGGAAATTGAGTTTTTGATTGAGCGAGTCGGCGCCCTTGATCGGATCGGCGAAGGCGCCGGCGAGCTCCTTGGCGGCGGCCGCGACATCGGTGCCGGTGGTCGCCGCATAATTCTTGGCGACCTTGATAAGGCCGTCGAAATTCGAGACCGCGATCCTGCCGGTCTGCAGGAACGCGGCTTCCATCTCACGCGCGGCGGCGACCGAGACCTTACCGGCAGACGCCGACTGCTCCGCGATGCGCGCGATCTGGCCGACCGTCGCGCCGGCGGCGCGGCCGGTCCCGCCGAGCGCGACCTCGAGCTCCTTCTGGGACTCGATATAGCGGTAATAGGAGTAACCGACCGCCGCCCCGATCGCCGCAACGCCGGCGACGACGGCGGTGGTCGGCGTGACGAGACTTGTAAGCCCTTGCCAGACTCCCTTCAGGACACCGGTCACGCCGGCGCCAGGGCCGAAGATCTGTCCGATCTGCGAGCCCTGCTGGACCAGCACCATCATCGGGCGCTGGCCGGAGGCGAGGCCCACGACCACGTCATTGAGCTGATAGCTCAGATTGACGAGTTGCGCGGAAGTCAGCTTGCCGCTGTTGCCGACAGCGCCAAGCGCTTTGGCGGTCCCGTCGAACCGCGCCTGCGCCAGCGCATGCGCCGCGGCCTGCTCCTGCGCCGTGATCGCGCCGGCCTTGAACAGCGTGTTGGCCTCGGCGATTTCCGCATTGAGTTTCGCCTGTGCCGCTCCGAGCGGATCGATCTGCGCGCGCAGTGCGGCGGTCCGGGATTGGAGGTCCTCCGCAGCTCGTGCGGCCTCCTCGAACACGGCCGCGGAATCCCGCGCAGATTTCGGCGCCGACGTGTCGACACCCAACACGGCATTGAAGCCGCGCTGGGCCTGGTCGGCGGCCGCCGCCTGCTTGGCGGCCTGCGCCAACCGCTGCAGCCGCTGGGTCTCGCGGTCGGCTGCAGCACCGGCCGCGTCCATCGAAGTCGCAACGCCGCGGAACGCGTCCTGACCCGCCTTGCCGACTTCGTCGAAGGCGCGCTTGACGTCGGCCTTGCCCTCGACGCCAAGGCGGATCGAGACTTGCGTCGTGGACATCGGTTGCTGTTGCTCGCGCTCGCGTGGTGCTCAGTCGCTATTCCGCGCATAGGCGCGCACGATGATCGGCTCGACCTCTGGAAGGAGTTCGACGAGCAGCGTGTTGAGCGCGCCCATGGCGTCGGCGAGCAGCAGCACCGCCGCGAAATCGATCGCGTAGACGCCGCCCATGACGGCGCGCACCTGCCCGGCTGCGCGCTTGAGCACCGCCCAGGCGGCGATGCCCTCCGCCGTCTGCGGCGCGTGTTCGAGGTACGGGCAGGCGGCGCAGGTGTCGGGGCACGCGGCGCAATATCCTTCGCCCCCGCCGAAGTGCCACTCGGCGAGGGCGATTAGACGTTTTTTTCGGCATCCTGGATCAGGGCGGGACCGACATAGAGGCGATCGATCGCATCGAATACCGGCCACAGTTCGAGCGCCGCATCGATCGTGTCCCTGGAGGGCTCGACCGGATTGCCGTCAGCATCCCCGATGCCTTCCCATGCGGCGATGCCCGAATGCGCAAGCGAACTCGTGAACGCGACGCCGGCTTTCACCATGGCGTCCTTGCCGCCCGCGCGCAGCACGTCGGCTGCGGCGGTGCGCGCGAGCAGGATCGCGGCAACACTGATCGGCCGAAACTGCGCGCGCACGCCCGGGACGATATCGAGCCAGAACGGCTCCCGCTCTGTGGCGAGCCTGAGCATCGGAAACTTTGCCGCGGGCATCCGCTCGGACACCGGCTTGGATTTGGGTTTGGTCATGTTTGCGATCCCGTTTGTCAGTAGGCAGCGACGTCGTTGACCAGCACCGCGGTGCAGGTCTTGAGCAGGACGGGGTCCTTGGCGGCCTGCCAGGCGAACGCCGCCTGGATGCCGCCCGGTCCCTGAATCGGTGTTTTGGGTTTGGGCAGGAAGGCGCTGTGGATCGTGAAGAGCAGCGACTTGTCGGCGTCGATGGTCCAGCCGAACGAGAGCTCGCAAGGATCGCCAGAGGTCGCCTGGTCGAGCAGCACGGTATCGGCGAAGCGCACGTTCACGGTGCCGGTCACGCCGACCATTGCCGGATCGGCGTCCTCGATGCGCCCGTCGGGACGGATCACCTCCACCTTGTCGAGATTGTTGGTGTAGTTGAGCTCTGCCGAGACGATGTGACCGAGCGCGGCGCCGTTGCGCTTGATCTCGCCCATGAACTGCGAGAAGCGCTCGATCACCGCCTCGGTCGGAGAGCCGGCGCCCGATACCGCCGCTTTGGTTTCGCCCTGCGCGACCAGGCTCATGGTGGCGTTGAGCAGGCCCGAGCGCTGCAGCTGGATTTTCATCATGTTGGCGCGCACGCCGACGTTCATCCCGTAGCTCGGCACTTCCGGCATGCCGATCTCAATCGCCATCGAGGGGAGCGCCAGAGCGCCTGAGACGAAGGTGTGGGTGATCACCCCGGTGTTATCGACCGACGTCGGCGCTCCCATGAGAAGCTTCAGCCAGTTGCCGAAATTCCGGAGATCGACCGGCACGACAACATCGCCATCGTTGTTCACGACATCCCGGCTCGGCGGCAGCGGCTCGCGGCCGTAGCCGAGCAGGTCACTGGCGATCAGGTTCTGTTCGTCACCAAGTGCTGACGAGACGAACGGCAGCTTCTTGTAGCCTGCCGCCGGTGCGGTGCCGTAAACGGTTTCGAACGCCGCAGCCATGACGGCATTGGCGCCGCGTGCGCGTGCCATGGGATTCTCCGATGATTGATAAGGTTCAGTTCAGCGGATCCGCCGTGCCGTACACCGCGATGATCGCGGCATCGGCCCAGCGGCCAGGACGGGCGCCTGCGGTCTCGACATCGTCAGTGGCGGGCGCCTCGGCCTCCATGAAATCGCAGAGACCACCGAGCGTGCGATCGTTCATCACGGCGAGACCGATCGCTCCAAGCATGCCATCGAGCACCTGCTCGCGGCTCTCGCTGGACGTTTCGTAGGCTGCGAGCTCGACCGGGATGCGATGCGTGTAGATGTAGATCAGCGGCGAGAGGATGACCTCAGGCTCGCCCGGATCGCCGTCGCGAATGATCGCAAGCCCACCCGGAGCGATACGGTCCGGCTTCGCGAGGTTGCGCTTGACCTCCGCGTTCGGCAGCGCGCTCGCGATCAGTGCCTTGATGCCGTCGAGCACCTGTTCGCGCTTGCTCGTCATCGCAGGCTCGTCATGAGGATCGCGATCACGAAAGCGAATGACAGGAGCGTCACGAACATGGCAACCCGTTCCTGGTTCACGTTCATCTCCAGCGACTGGCGATCGTGCCGGGCACGCGGTTGGCCCAGCGTTGCGCGACTGAGGTGATGTCGAGCCGCTTGCGCAACGTGACCTGCGGGACCAGGATGAACACCACGACGGTCGAGCGTCCTTTCAGGCGCGTGAACTGAGCGCCGGCTCGGGTGCGGCCGATGTTCGGACGTGCCAGCCCCTTCTTGCTCAGCCGCGCATTGTCGGCGACGAGCAGGGAGGGTCGTCCGCGCCGGTAGACGAAGCGCAGACGCACGCCGGTGCGGCGCTCCCAGCCCCCCGGCGTGATGCGTTTCAGCGCGCCGGTTGCACTCAAACCCTTCACCCCGGCGGCCGGCGTCGGAATTGCGAGCCAGAAGCCTCGGCTCGATTTGATGGTCACGCCGCGGTCGAACGCATCCACAATGTTGGGCGCCTTCGACCAGACGAAGGACGCCGCTTCCAGGCTGATGCCGCCTTCCGGATAGGTCTTGCCCCGCCAGGTGTTGGCGAGACGTCGCCCCAGGCCGGCGTCGACGACGTCGGCGCGAAGATCGCCCTTCAGTCCTTCCGTCACCTCGCGCATGGCGCCGGTGACGGAACGCGCCGCCTCGCCCTCGGCCTCCGTCAGGCCCTTGGCGAGGTTGTCGGTCCTGAGCGTGAATCGCATCGATCAGACCGGCGGCGCCGCTTCGCACGTCCACACGAGGTGCAAGCTGTCGACGGTGGGCGCGGCGATGACCTCGAAGGTCTCGCCGTCGATCTCGACCATGTCGCCGCTCGCCGGCTCCGCAACCTCGGACCGGCGAACGTCAATCAGCATGGTCGGCAACACAGCCCGACTGTCGCTGAAGCCGGCGACCTGGTCGGGCCGACGGGTGACGATCCGGACGGCTGTGCCGGCGCCTACACCACCGGCGCGCCAGATGGCATCGCCGGCGATGTTAGGATCGGCGAACAACGTGTCGGTCGCGACGGCGAACACGTCCACGAGAGCGGCTCAGTTGCTGGTGATGATCTTGACCGCAAGCCGCGGCCGCTTGTTGACCGGCAACGGCGAGGCTTCGGTCTTCACGTCGATCGCGCTGCCGTCCTGGCGGGCGATCTGGCGGGCATAGATCGGCAGCCCCATCGTATTGACGGTCTCAATCAGGTTCGCCGGTGAACCATAGGTCACGAAGGTGTCGAGGGTGCCGAGCGGAAACGCGATTCCCTCGTTCGCCGGGACCAGCGTCTCGGTCGCCCCGGTCGAGAGCGTGACCGTGGCGTTGTATTCCTCGAACACGATGCCGGCGAACGGGAAGCGTCGCCGAGTATCCTCGCGCAGCGGCTGTGCTCCGGTCGAGGAGAAGTACTTGTAGGCGTCCTCCACCTTGGCATGGCCGATCAGCTTGTCGAAGAAGCCGGGGCTGACCATCGCGAGCACGCCGTTCATGGTCTCGCCCTTGAGCTCAGTCTCGATATCGCGCAGCACCTCGCGGCACTTCGCCTGCACGTTGGTGGTGGCGGTACCGAGCACGAAATCGACCGACTGCTGAGCAAGGCCGAACTCGTCGAAGTAGTCATAGAGCTCCGTGCCCGCGCCATCCTTGACGATGCCGCGCAGCGCATTGACCTCCATGTATTCGCGGGTCTGGGCGTGCTTGGCGCGCATGCGCGTAATCTTGCGCTCCATAACGGTCGCGAGCGGGTCGGCGGCATCCGCGACGCCGAAGCCACGTACACCTTGGATGTCCTGCGGCGTGATCACGTCGTCGTGCGGAATCCACGGCACCGTGAACGAGCGCATCGAGCGCGTGTCGCGGTTGGCGACCGTGGCGGGTCCGCCGAGCGGCACGGTGGGGAGCAGGTTCAGCACGCCCTCGGCCTGCTCGATGATGACGCTCCGCTGGGTGATGCCCTCGAAGCGGAACAGGCCGAGCTCACCGAGGCGGGTGTAGATGTTGGGCAGGATATTGATGGCTTGGGTCATCTCGGCGAGCGTGTAGCCGCCCGCGTCGAAGGGGTTGATGATTTCCGGCATAGGGGCTCCTTGAAATGTTTCGGGCCCCGACGGCGGCTTCCGTCAGGGCCCGATGGTGGCGTTCAGTTTGCGTGGTTAGGATCAGGCGGTGTCGCGCGGGACGATTCCGGCCGCGGAAAGCTGGGCGTGCTTGGCGTCCTTTTCGGAGGCCTGGTCGACGGAGGCATCGAACACGAGCGCCGCCTTTGACACGATTGCAGGACCTCGGGCGATCACGAGGGCGGTCTTGTCGGCGGCCGTCGCGTCGACCGCTTCGATCAGGACCGCAACCGCCGTCTCGGCCCCTTCGTCGCCGACGACCTGGGCGGCTGGGGAAAGGCGGTACTTGCCCGAGGCCGTGATCTTTCCGAGCACGGAGCCGAGCGCGTAGTTCGTGCCGGATTTGAGCGTCACAGTCTCGCGGCTGTAGTTGCCGTTGAGCTCATACTTGAGCAGGTCGCCGAGCGTCGGCGCCATCGTGAGGGTTGGCATGTATGGTCCTCCTTGCTTGTCAGGCGCGAGCTGCGGCGGCGCGCTCGCGCGCGCGCCGCACGATCGGGCTGTCGCCAGCGACAGGCGTTGATGGCGCCGCCGCAATGACCGTCGTCGCCTCGGCACGCGCGGCGAGGATATCGAGCACGGAGCGACGCAGTGCGTCGGGCGCAATGCCCTTTTTGAGTGCGTCTGCAGCATCCACCGTGACGCCAAGCCGGGCGGCTTGCGTTGCAACAGCGGCGACTTCGGCGAACTCTGCGCGTAGCCTCTCGGCTACTCCCCTATCCGATGCCAGCTCCGCGGCCACTGGCGCAGGTGCGGGATCGGGCGGTGCTTCTGCTGCAGGCGGAGCAGAGTCGGTTGGCTGCTGCGGCTCTCTCGGCTGATCTTCGATCTGTTCGGTCTCGTTTGTTGCCATGGAGAGGCTCCTCTTCATTGTCGGGTTGATGAGTGCGCGGGTTGATGTGCTGCGATCGAGCTCGGCGGCCATTTCAGCAATGGCGAGGTCGAGCGTGCCGAGCCGGTCGGCGAGGCCGGCCCGGATGGCGAGCTCGCCGCGATAGATCGCGGCGTTCGTGCCGCGCACCGCCTCGGGGCTCAGGCCGCGGTTCGCGGCAACCAAGCCGCAGAATTCCGAGTAAAGTCGGTCGACGTCGGCCTGGATCGTTGCGCGCGCACGTTCCGAAAGCGGCTCGTGCGCGTTGCCGTCGACCTTGCGGTCGCCGGCGAACACGAAGGTCCAGGCGAGTCCGGCCTTGGCGTCCGCACCACTCTCGTCGACGTGGACCGCGACCACGCCGATCGAGCCGACCTCGCCGGTGCGCGTGACGTAGAGCCGGTCCGCCGCGCAGGCGATCGCATAGGCAGCCGATAGCGCGCCCTCATTGGCTACGGCCCAGAGCGGCTTTGCGTTCGCGCTGCGGATGGCGTTGATCTGCTCGACCAGGTCGAAAAGGCCGCCGACTTCCCCGCCAGGGGAGTCGACGTCGAGGATGACACCGCGCACGCTCGCGTCGTCCATCGCCGCGGCGATGGCGTCGGCGATATCGCCGTAAGGCTGGAGCCCGCTCGCGGCATCAAGATAACCGGAGCGGCTCACCAGCGTGCCGATCACCGACACCACTGCGATCTTCTCCACGGTGATCGAGGTGAGTGGCGCCGGATCGGTTTCCGGATCGGGCGGCTCAAGGGTGCCGCCGGCGATCCGCGGCGCAAGCACGCCGAGGATGACCTCGAGCTTCGCGCGCGCGATCAACAGCGGCGTCCCGAACACGCGGGATGTCAGGTGCGGGAGATCAGGCATTCAAGTTATCCTGTTCGCCAGTTGGCAAGTTGCTCGGCTCATTCGCTGGCGGCGCTGACGCTGCAGTCGACTGGAAGTTCAGCCCCAGCGATTTTTCGCGTGCCTGGTCGGCGGCGATCTCGGCATCCACCTGCTCGGCGTCATAGCCTCTCTCGGCGAGCGCCTGCGTGCGGCTCTTGAGACCAGCGTCGATCTGCTCGATCTCGGCGCGAGCGTCTTTCAGCGGATCGACCCAATCCCATTTCGGCGGCAGCCATCCGCACGCCAGATAATCACGCCGGCGCTGGTCGTAGTCCGGCAATGCGAGCGCACCCGCGAGCGCCGCGGTGTCCATCCAGCGTGCCCAGACTTGGCGGCACAGCTGCCAGACAATGACGGCATGCTGATAGGCTTCGATCCGTCGGCGGAATTCGAGCAGCGCCAGGCGCGAGTTCGAATAGTTTGCCTTGAGCATGTCGTTGGAGAGATAGGCGTAAGGCACGCCTAGCGCGGCCGAGACCTGCAGCAGCGTGCGGTACTGGAACGGCTCGTAGGTCTGGCCGGAGTCCGCGGGTGTGGACGTCTGCACCTCCTCGCCAGGCTCCAGCATGGTGATCTGGCCGGGCTGCAGGTCGATTGTCCGCTCGTCGTTTTCGTCGCGACCTTCGGCGGCATCGAGCGGCTCGGCTGGTGCCGGCGTCGTGATGAAGAGCGCGTGCATCGCCGCGACCTTCTTCCGGTCGAGCTCGGCGTCGTCGTACTGGTCGAGCAGGAAGAGCTTCACGATGCCGGCCGCGAAGCGCGACACGCCACGAAGCTGGCCGGCGTCGACCGGATCGATGACGTGCACGATTTCGAAGGCTGGCACGCGCACGATGTCGCCCGCGAGTCCGGGATCGGTGATGTCGCCCGGGTGCCGCCGCAGGAAATGGTAGGCGACGCGCCGGCCTACGCGATCGAATTCGATGCCCTGGCGGATGATATTGCCGCCGGGCATGACTTCGTTGCGATTGAGCGGCAGCATCTCCGAGGGGAGCATCTGCAGCTGCAGCGGCACCGTGAACCCGTCCTGCGGCCGGCGCGGCCTGAACCGGAAGAACACTTCGCCCGCGATGAACACCTCGCGCGCGGCCCGGCGCTGCAGACCGTAGAAATCCGTGAAGCCTTCGGCATCGGCTTCGTCGGTCCAGCTGAGCCAGAGCTCCTGGACCTGCGCTTTGACGCCGGCATCCTTGATCAGCGATGACGGCTTGATACCGGCGCCGACCACGTTGCCGGCCCAGCTCTCGATCGCGTTCGCGGCATAGCCGTTGTTGCGAATGAGCCAGCGGGCGCGCGCCGTGATGTCCGGACCGGCCGCCGCGATCAGCGTGTTGAGATGCGCCCGGCTCGGCTGGAATCCTTTCAGTCGCCGGTTTGCGAGCCCTGCCTCGAACCCGCCGATGAAGGCCCCGACACGCCGCCGGAATTGTTGCAGCGAAGCGAGCACTCAAAGTCCCTTCGAAGCAGAGGTCAGGATCCGGCGACGCCGGCCGCCTTCACCGGCGGCGGCAATCCGGCGTTCCAGATCCGTGATGGCGGCCGCCATCTCGGCGTCGGTGGCATATGTGACGCGCCGACCGTCGATCTCGACCGTCCGCACGCCACGGAAGCGCGCCGCCAGCAGCACATCGCGTTGCGCGGTCATCTCTTCGAGAGTCATTTTGGTTCAGCTCAGATAGGTCGATCGGAAAACGCGGCGTGCACGGCGCCCGGGGCGGCGTCGGATGACACCCGCCACCGTCTCGCCCACCGCCTCAGGCTCAATGGCCTGGTCGGAATTTGCGTCGGCCGAGATTCCGACTTGCTGCTCGAGGTCGCGCCACATGGCCTCGGTCCAGCGATCGGCGCCGGCGATCCACGCGGCCGCGCGGGCATAAACCCTGCAATCGAGTGCTTCGTTGCGCTCGCGCAATTTCTGCCATTCGAGCCGGCTGAAACCGCGCTTGGTCTTCACCGTGACAAGCTGCTCGGCGACGAGCTGCTTTACCCACTCGGCTTCGGCGCCGCGCGGCAGATGGACGAAGCCCACCGGATGCCGCGCGCCGCTGGCGATCTCCTCGTCAGTCGGAGCCACCAGGCGCAGGAACCGATAGCTCTCGCTCTTGAACGTGGCGACCGCGATCGTCCACAGCCGCGCCCCGCGTCGAAGCTTCTTGCCGCCCTCGGTGACGTCGACGTGCGTCGGGCCCGCGACTGGCGCCGTCCGGTTGAAGCCATCGACGCCCTTGATGGGCGCGACCTGGGCGTGGCCTGCCTTGCGGGCCCACGCATACACGGCCGGCGCTTCGTAGCCGGTGTCGATCGCGAGCTTTGCAAGGCCGAGCCGCGTACCCTGCGCATGCAACCACGTGCGATCGAGAAGGAGACCAAGCTCTGCCCAGGTCTCGGCTTGCTCGGGCCCGCCCTCGACCACGATGTGGTCGACGAGCCAGCTTTCGAGCCCACGACCCCAAGCCCAGACATCGACCTCGATGCGGTCCTTCTGGACGTCGGCACCGGCCGTCAGGAACAGGCCACCTCTCGGCACGGTGCCGATCTGCCAGGACTCGCGGCGCTCGTAGAGGCGCTGCCAATCCGGCGCCTCGCCGGTCTCGACCCAGGTCTCGCCAAGCACGCTGTTCTTGAAACTGCGCCTGGCTTCGTCGGTGGTCGCCGCTTCGCACAGCCGCGCGATGTGCTCCCAGGAAAGCCAGCCGACCGGCGAGTACAGCGCCGAAATATGGAATCCGATAGTGCCCGGGTCTTCCGAGTCCGCAGTCGCGCGCCACTTCCCGGCCTCGAGCATGGCCGTCTTGTGATGCTCCTCGACCCGTCCATCGCAGGACGAGCAGATATAGTGTGCGGTGTCGGGCTTGCCCTTGTCCCAGCGCAGCCGTTCGAACTTGAGCCACTGCATGTCCCGGCAGTGCGGACAGGGCACGAAGTAGCGGCGCTGATCGGATGCCTCGTACTCACGCTCCACCCGCGACAAGCCATGGATCGTCGGCGTCGATCCCAGCAGGACTTTCGAGCGCCACGAGAAGGTGCGGGTGCGCGCTTCGGCAAGAGCGACCGGATCGCCCTCCTCGTCGGCCGAGGGCGGGTAGGCATCGACCTCATCGAGGAACAGGTAGCGCGCCGGCATCGAGCGCAAGCCGACGGCGCTGTTCGCCCCGGTGATCACCAGGAGTCCAGCAGGAAATTCCTTCGAGAGCACCGTGTTGCCGGCGTCGCGCGAGCGCGCCGGCTTGACGCGCTCTCGCAGCGCAGGGCTCTCCTGGATCAGGGGCTCAAGGCGCTGGCGGGAAAAGCGCTTGGCGAGCTCGACGGTCGGCTGCACCGCGAGCATCGGGCCCGGCGCATGGTGTATGACGTAGCCGATCCAGTTGTTGCCGCCTTCGGTGAAGCCGACCTGCGCCGACT
>DAISJF010000015.1:0-12820 GCA_036821625.1 Rhodanobacteraceae bacterium | reverse complement strand
TGAGCCGCGGCAATGGCCGGATTGTGGCAGCGGCGAATGAATGATCGAGAACCGCGAGTCCGGTCAGACCGCGCCGGTCTCGTGTGCGTTCCCGATCGCGGTATGCCGCGGCGGCGCGCGATCGAGGAAGCCGAGAGCGTGACACCAGCCCATCACGTGGACGCCTTTCGCACGCTGTTCGTCGCGGATCCTGTCGCGCAGCTCGATCATGCGCGTCCAGTGCACCTTCGGGCGATAGTGATGCTCGGCATGGAAGCCGTTGTACAGCCACGTCCAGTTGTAGATCTTGTTGTACGTGCTGACGCCCCACGCGATCGGCGTGTCCGGGTCGCCCTTGAAGTGCTCGTAGTAGCCGTTCAGCGAAGACAGCGAATGGCCGAAGTAGTAGAAGGGCACGAGCGCGAGGAACGCGCGCCAGTCGTAGACGAGGCAGGCGAGATAGACGAGGACGACCGTCGCGATCTCGACGCGGATCCAGCGCGCGAGCTGCGGGTGCTTGTCCTTGAGCCGCGTGTAGCACTCGCCGATGTCGTCGCGGAAGTAGCTGTAGAACGTGTACGTCCACGGACTTTCCGGCTTGCCGTCCCGGCCATGGCGGTAGATCGACAGCGGATCGATCGTCGTGCCGTTCGCGCCGATGCGGTCCATGTTGCCGACGTGGTGGCGCAGGTGCACGTGGTGATAGAACTCCTGCGAAAACCCGTCGGCCAGCGACAGGATGAAGCTGTAGATCCGGTTCAGCGCCGGCGAGACGAAGAACGCGTTGTGGATGAAGTTGTGGCTGACGGAATTGATGCTCCATGAGATGCTGATCGAGTAGAGCAGCGCGAGCGGAATCCAGATCGGCCACGGCATAGCGTGGAACGCGAAGAACAGCAGCGCGACGAATGCGAGGTGAAGCAGGCCCAAGAGCACAGGCACGATGTCCCAGGGCGTGTGCGCGAAGAATCGGGGCCGGAATTTCGTCGCTTGCTCGTTCATGAATGCCGGCATGTCGAAAGCGTCAGCGGGCTATTTTAGCGCGTCGGCACGACGATCCGTCGCAGGGTACGGACTTCGTCTTTCCCGGCACTTTCGATCGATTCCCCGGGCGGCGGCGTCCGCGCCCTCCCGCGCCGCACAATGCAGCGCGGATCGGCGGGACGGTAGGATGCCGATGGCAGGGCTCGCCGGCGCTCGGGAGGATCGGCGCCGAGGCGGTCGCGAAAGGACCGCGAAAGAGACCCGCAGCTACGCTTTTTCGACCGGCCGCCGCGCCGCGAAGGGATGACTACGTGTCCAACTGGACAATTCTCTGCGATTTCGACGGCACCGTTTCCGTCGAAGACATCACCGACTCGCTGCTGGAGCGCTTCGCGCGTCCCGGCTGGCAAACCATCGAACAGGCCTGGCGGCGCGGCGAGATCGGCTCGCACGACTGCATGGCGGAGCAGGTCGCGCTGCTCGACGCGAGTCGCGAAGAGATCGACGAGCATCTCGACAACATGATGATCGATCGCGCGTTTCCGGCATTCGTCGCCGAAGTCGAGGACGCCGGCATTCCGCTCGCGATCGTCAGCGACGGGCTCGACTATGCGATCCGCCGCATCCTGGTCAGTCACGGTCTCAGCCGCCTGCCGATCATCGCCAACCGGCTCGAGTCGGCCGGCCCGCGGCAATGGCGGCTCGAGTTTCCGCACGGCAGCCCGACGTGCCGCATCGCGAGCGGCAACTGCAAGTGCGCCTGCGCAGGACGTGCGCGCGACGTCCAGGGGCGCGTGCTCCTGATCGGCGATGGCGCTTCGGACTTTTGCGTCGCTTCCGAAGCAGACCTCGTTTTCGCCAAGCACAGACTGATCGAGTACTGTCGTTCTGCGGGCATCGCCTACGTGCCGGTCACCGGTTTCGCCGACGCGCTCGATCTGCTGCCGACGCTGCTGGCGGGCGAGCTGGCCGCGCACGTTGCGCCGGCCGAGCACCCGCAGACCGCCTGAGCGGAAAGCGCCCATTGCCGGTCATGGTTTCGCGCCGTCCCGGCGCGTATCACAATGCACGCCGATGCGTGGAGCAGAAGCACCCGATGAACATCGACATCTCCCGACAGAAAACGCTGCCCGCCACGGACGCCGAGCTTCTCGCCGACGAGGCCCGCTACTGCTCGTTCGGCGACACCGTCCACTACGCGGAGCCGCCGAAGATCCTCGCGCGCTGCGAAGGCAGCTATCTGTACGACGGCGAAGGGACGCCGTTCCTGGACCTGCAGATGTGGTACTCCGCCGTCAACTTCGGCTATGCCAATCCGCGCCTCAACGGCGCGCTGAAGCGGCAGCTCGATACGCTGCCGCAGGTCGCGAGCCAGTACCTGCATCCGACCAAGATCGAGCTCGCGCGGATCATCGCCGAGGACGCCGAAGCGAAATGGGGCCGCGCCGGACGCGTGCACTTCAACGTCGGCGGATCGCAGTCGGTCGAGGATTCGCTCAAGCTCGTGCGCAATGCGTCGAACGGCAAGAGCCTGGTGTTCGCGTTCGAGGGCGGCTATCACGGGCGCACGCTCGGCGCGTCGGCGATCACGTCCTCGTATCGCTACCGCCGTCGCTACGGTCATTTCGATCGCGCCCAGTTCATCGAGTTTCCGTACCACTTCCGCGGCCCGAAAGGCATGTCGAAAGACGAGTACGGCGAGTACTGCGTCGCGAAATTCGAGCGCCTTTTCGAAACCGAATACAACGGTGTCTGGGATCCGAAGGCGGGGCAGTGCGAATACGCGGCGTTCTACGTAGAACCGATACAGGGCACCGGCGGCTACGTGATTCCGCCGCGGAATTTCTTCCGCGGCCTCAAGCGCGTGCTGGACAAGTACGGAATCCTGCTCGTCGTCGACGAGATCCAGATGGGTTTCTTCCGCACCGGCAAGCTCTGGGCGATCGAGCACTTCGGAGTCACCCCGGACGTGCTCGTGTTCGGCAAGGCGCTGACGAACGGCCTCAATCCGCTCGCCGGGATATGGGCGCGCGACGAGCTGATCAATCCGACCGTGTTTCCGCCGGGCTCGACGCATTCGACGTTCGCGTCCAACCCGCTCGGCACGGCGGTCGGCCTCGAAACGATGAAGATGCTCGCCGAAACCGACTATGCGTCGATGGTGATGCGCAAGGGCGCGCATTTCCTCGACGGACTGCGGGACCTGCAGAAGCGCCATCCGGAAATCGGCGACGTCGACGGTCTCGGTCTCGCGCTCCGCGCGGAGATCTGCGAAGCGGACGGCTTCACGCCGAACAGGAAGCTGCTCGACCGCATGGTCGACATCGGTCTCGCCGGGGAGCTCGCCGATGGCGGCCGCAAGATGGGTCTCGTGCTCGACGTCGGCGGCTATTACAAGAACGTGATCACGCTCGCGCCGTCGCTGCATATCGGCAGCGAGGAAATCGATCTCGGCCTGCGTCTGCTCGATCAGGTGCTACGGCGCGCCAAGAGCGTCTGACCGCAACGCAAGCGCCCGCCTTTCGGCGGGCGCCTGGTCTCGCGTCCCTGCCTCTACGGGATCAGTGCTCCCACTCACCGCCGTAGTAGCGCCAGCGGTTGCCGTCATGCTCCCAGCGCGACGGGCGCCAGTGATAGCCGTGCCGCTCATGTTCCCAGCGACCGCCGACCCAGACGTACTTGTGGTGTTCCCAGCCCCAGTAGCCCGGGACCCACACGAAGCCGACGCGCGGAGGCGGCACCGTCTCGACGCGCAACTCAGGCGGCGCGATGTCCGCATAAATCACGGTGCGTGCCTGGGCGGTGATGCCGATCGCGCTGACGCCGGCGAGTGCGATCGCCGTGCTCAACAACAGTCTCTTCGCAGCTTGCATCGTTCTCCTCCTTACGCGCTCGGGGAGCGCGCGTTTGTGGTACGACGCTAGCGAGTACGGACTGAATCCCTGCCAAGCAAGCTGATGCAAAGAATTGCCGGCTGAACGGATGATTTACGGGATCCGGCGAATACCGAGCTCAGGGTGCCCTGCGCAGTGCGAGCACAGCGTTGAGCCCGCCGAATGCGAAAGAATTGCTGAGCGCGGCACGCACCGATGTCTCGCGCGCCGCGTTCGGCACGTAGTCGAGATCGCATTCAGGATCGGGATCGATGAAATTCGCGGTCGGAGGAACGACGTTGTCGCGCAGCGCACCGATGACCGCAACCAGCTCGAGCGCGCCGGCGGCGCCGAGCGCATGCGCATGCATCGATTTCGTCGACGACACCGCGATGCGATCGGCGTCGGCGCCGAAGGTGCGCCGGATCGCACGCGTTTCGGTCGGATCGTTCGCGGGCGTGCCGGTGCCGTGTGCGTTGATGTAGTCGATGTCGTCGGGCGCGAGCTGTGCGTCCGCGAGCGCGCGCTGCATCGCCATTGCCGCGCCGGTCTCGGACGGGAACACGATATCTCCGGCGTCGGCGGACATGCCGACGCCGGCGATCTCGGCCAGGATATCGGCGCCGCGGCGCCGCGCGCGTTCGAGCGTTTCGAGCACGAACACCGCCGCGCCTTCGCCGAGCACGAGACCGCGGCGCTGCTTGGAGAACGGCCGGCAGGTATCGTCCGCGAGCACGCGCATCGCTTCCCAGGCGCGCAGGCTGCCGAGCGTGATGCAGGCTTCGGTGCCTCCCGTGACCGCGGCGTCGGCGACGCCGCTGCGCACCATCTGAAATGCCTGTGCGATCGCGTGATTCGACGAAGCGCACGCGCTCACCGTGGCGAACGCGGGGCCGTGCAGCCCGTGCTCGATGCTGATGTGGCACGCCGGCGCATTCGCCATCAGGCGCACGATCGTGAGCGGATGCAGGCGCGGATTGTTCTCGCCGTACATGCGCTTCGAGGCGGCGTCGTTGGTGTGCTCGCCGCCGATGCCGGTGCCGATCACCGCCGCCGTGTTCTCGCCGAGGCCGTCACGGCCGAATTCGATGCCGGACTGGCGAATCGCCTCGCGCGCCGCGACGAGCGCGAACTGGGACACGCGATCGAGCAGAATGAGCTTCTTTTCGTCGAAGTGCGCGAGCGGATCGAAGTCGCGCACTTCGGCCGCGATGCCGAAGCGCAGCGCCTCGCGCGGGAGCGAAGTGATCGGACCGATCGCCGAACGGCCCTCGCGCAGTGCGGACCACATGGCCGGCGCGGCGAGGCCGAGCGGCGTGACCGCGCCCATGCCGGTGACGACGACGCGATGCATGATCGGTCAGAGCTTCGCGAAAGCGGCGCTCAAGCCGACGTCGGCTTGGCGTCCTGTTCGGCCACGAGCTTCTCGACCGTGTCGATCAGTCCCTTGACCGATTCCGTGTCGAAGTTCGGATCGCGGTCGGGCATCGTGATCTTGAAGTGGTCCTCGATCTCGAAGAGGATCTGCACGGCATCGAGCGACTGGATCTCGAGATCCTTCAGCGTCGCCTCCGGCGTGATCTTCGCGCGATCGATTCCGGATTCCTTGGCGATGATGTCGAAAATGGTGTCCTGGATGCTGCTCATGAAGGGGTCTCTGCTCCGGTGTTTCCGATATTCGCGCACGCGTGCTCGTTGGCCGCGTCGCTAGTCTTCCCGCTGTCTTTCCGCGGCCGGCGTGGCCGCGGGGTGATCCGGGCCGAGCAGCAGGACGCCGATGACAATCATCGCCGAGCCGAGGAGTTTCGGCCAGCCCACCGCCTCGTCGAACAGCCAGCGCGAGGCGAACATGAGCACGATCAGCACGATCGCGCCGGTCGGAAACGCACTCGACAGCGAGGAATGGCGCAGGATCACCATCCAGGCCAGGAACTCGCCGATGTAGCAGGCGACCGCGGCCCACAGCCACGGCGACGCCGCGGCGAGCGCGAACGCTCGCGGCGAGAAATCGAACGGTCCGGTGTCGAGGCCGGCGTACTTGAGCGCGATCTGGCACAGCGCGCCGAGCGCGAGCAGGACGATCCAGCTCGAAAGGATCGTTGCGCGCGAGTATTCGTGCGTCATGCGTTCACCGCCGGCGGGAGCGTCGCGTCCTGGCCGGCGCCGTCGAGACGGAACATGCGCTCGAGCATCGCGAACACGCGATCCACGAAGCGGTTGCGGTGGCGGTACCAGAGCCAGTTCGGCGCGAGGCGGCTGCCGAGCCGGAGTTTCTCGCGCTCGAGGCCCTGCCCGCTCTGGTAGCGCACGAGGCCGTGGTCGAGGCAGTAGCGGACATTCTCCATCCAGCTCAGATAATAAAGGTTGTGCTCGCGGCCGAGCGCGTGGTCCATGCCGAAGAACTTGTCGAGCAGGCAACGCCGGTTGTGCAGGACCAGGTTGAATCCGATCAACTGCTCGCCGAGCCAGTAGGTCGCGCACAGCGCGCGGCCGCGCGGGTCGCGCATCACGCCGCGAAAGTACGCGGGCGTGAGCTCCTCGAACCGGTATTCGGCGTGCGCGAGCGTCGCTTTGTACAGCGCCATGATGCGGTCGATCAGATCGTCGATCTCGCGGCGCCACTCGACGCGGATCGCATTGCGCGCGCGCAGCTTGCGCCGCATGTCCTTGCGCGTCGCCGGGCCGAGCGAGGCGAGATAGCCGTCGAGCGTGCGGAACGGCAGCTCGAGCACCGCCGTTGCCTGGCCGGGCATGCGACGCAGGCCGGCATTGCCGCAGGCATCGGCCCACACGTCGTCGTCGGCGCCGTTCGCGTCCTTTACCGCGATCATGCCGATGCGGCGCTGCACCGCGAACTCGACGAGCTTGCCGAGCAGGATTCCGGCAAGGCGACGCCGTTCCCTGGCGCCGCAGTCGGGAGCGAATCCGAGATGACAGATTTCGCCGACGGGCGATCCCAGCGAGACGAGCGGAATTCGCAGCAGGCCCGGCGCCACGCGCGCCAGGCCGCCGGTCAGCTGCTTCAGCGGCCCGCTCAACGTCGTGTCGATGCGATAGTCGGTGACGAAGCCGGGCACCGCCGCGCGCAGGCGGCCGTGCTCCCAGACCGCGAGATAAATCCATTCGAAGCCGGGCAG
Organism: Rhodanobacteraceae bacterium; assembly: GCA_036821625.1. Lineage (GTDB taxonomy): Bacteria > Pseudomonadota > Gammaproteobacteria > Xanthomonadales > Rhodanobacteraceae > Dokdonella_A. The sequence continues at coordinate 5,847 of DAISJF010000015.1, read as the reverse complement.
CGCGGCGTTCTCGACCGCGCGGTAATAGAACCAGTCCTCGAGCTCGTCCGCGAACAGTGCGTTCCACTCCTCGCGATCGAATGCTTCGATGGATCGGGCAATGATCGCTTCCATCACTCGATCGCTGCGGCGATCGCTGCTGCGGGAACGCGCACCGGCTCTGCTTCGGCGATGCGGCGGAAGAAGTCGGCGGAGCGGTCGATCAGCTCGCCGCGCTGCCGATCGACGGTGACCATGTGGTAACTGTCCTCGAGCAGCACCGTTTCGACAGGTGCGCGCACGCCGCGCTCCACGATGCGCACGTTGCGCAGGCTGGCGATGTCGTCGTCGGCCGAGTGCACGATCACGCACGGCGTGCGCACGCGGCCGATGCGATTGCGCACGTGCAGCGACAGGCTCTGGAATTCGGCGAGCGAAGGCCACGGGAAGCCGGCGAGGCCGCCGGCCTGGCTGTCGCCCGCGAGCATCGCGCTGACGATGCGATTGCGGATGCGCTCGTCCTTGATGCCGTACGGCGGATTCTCCATCGAGATCTTCCTGCGGCACAGACCGAGGCGCATGCCGAGCGGCAGCAGAAATGCGAAGCGGCCGACCAGCGGCGTCGCCCAGCCGTCGTGGAAGAACGTCGTTCCATACAGGCCGATACCGTCGACCTGCTGCGGCCGGTCGATCGCGAGCTTGAGCGCAAGGATCGCGCCCATCGACAGACCCGCCACGAACAGATGATCGACCTGGGCTTGCAGGCGATCGGCGGCCGCGACGACGCTGGCGTACCAGTCGCGCCAGCCCGTGGCGAGCAGATCGGTGTCGTCGCCGCAATGGCCGGCGAGCTGCATGCCGAGAACCGTGAAGCCGGCGCGGTTGAGCCCGTTGCCGACGAAGCGCATCTCGGCCGGCGTGCCGGTGAGGCCATGAATCAGCAGAACACCGGAGCGGCCGCCGCGAAGATGGAATTCGGAAGGCTTCATCATGACGCGGAAGCCTCAGACGGTCGGCCAGCAGACGACCGCGACACCGGCGGCCACGACCAGCGTCGCGGTCCAGCGCCGCGCGGAAACGTGCTCGCGCAGAATGAGGCGGCTCGCGACCACGACGCCGCAATACGACAGCGCGGCGAACGGTATCGCGATGCTCAGCGGCGCGACGGTGAGCGCGCCGAACCAGAACACGAACTCGAGCGCATACACGATCACGCCGAGCGCAATCCAGCGCGAGCGCACGAGGCCGAGCAGGAAACCCACGATGCCACCTCGCGAAGACTGCGCGTCATCGTGCACGCCGAGCTTGAAGCAGATCTGACCGCCGACGTCGCAGAACACCGACCCGAGCAGGAACGCGAACATCAGCATGGGACGGCTCCGGCAATCGCCGCGAGCAAGGCGCGGTTCACGCGCGCGTTCGCTTGCAGACGCGCGTCGCTCACGTGCTCGCGCCGGGGCTGATCCAGGCGCGCTTCCCAGCGCTTGAGCGGATTCGCGTGCGCGAGCGGAGCGTACTCGCCGCAGATATCCGCACCGATCACGCGCCGGCGCGCGCGCAGCGCCGCGATCGCGCGCAAGACCGCGTCGAGCGGCATGCTGCCCTGGTCCCAGTTCGTAACCACTTCCTTCTCCGGCAACACATCCTTGTCGATGCTGATCCAGACGGCCTCGGTCGGCACTGCGCCGATCATTGCCGAAATAGCTTCATCGAGCTCCCTTTCGCACAGGTTTCGCCAGTGCAGGAACCCGTTCGCGTAGCGGTGTCCGGGGCCATCCGCGATGCGATGCCAGATCCTCGAGGGCGCATGTTGCCACGGAAACAGCGCGAGGCGGCCCGAATCGAGCGCGGCGAGATTGCCGCCCTTGAGTCCCGGATTGATGAGGTCGTCGCTGCACGGCCCGAGCGTGACGACGCGCGCCAGCAGCGGCAGCGCCAACGTTCGATTGATCCATGCGCCGCAGTGCCAGCGCGGCGCGAAACGGACCCAGTCCGGATGGTTGTCGAAGTGCACGAGCGTGAACGGCTCGCGAATCTTTTCGTGCAGCAGTGCGGCCACGTGATGGAAATCGCCCGAGCCGAGCAGCGTGATCGCATTCTCGATGCGCACCTCGCCCGCGGCGAGTCGCTGTCGGGCCAGCGCAATTGTAGAGCGGCGCGCCCAGAGTCGCAGCGGCGCGCCGAGATCACGCCAATCGAACGTGCGGACCGACTGCCACGATGCCGCGCCGGCGAGCGACGTCTGCGTCGTCAGCGAGCCATCGAGATCGAGTGCCTGCAGATGCATCCGCGCGCGGATCCTTGAGTCCGCGCGCAGGCTGCCACCGGATCACGCGCACGTCCAGTTTCGCGCGTCGCTCGATCGAGTTCGCGTGCAATGATCAGTCGTCGTCGTCGTCGGGCACCGACACCGAGCCGCGCACGTTGCGGTGCGAAACGTCGCCGGAGCCCTTGGAGCCGACGCGGAAATTCCCGTTGACACCGTCGACGCGCACGTCGCCGGATCCGATCGATTCGACGGTGACGTCGCCGGCCGCGTTGCCGACCCAGACGTCGCCGGAGCCGACGCTGCCGACGCTGACGCTGTCGACGCCGTCCATGCTGAGGTCGCCCGAACCGACGCGCGCGACGCTGATCGGTCCATGCACATCGTGCAGGACGATGTCGCCCGAAGACGTGCTGCGGACCTCGACGTTGCCGATGTCGCGGCCGCGCACGTCGCCGGAGCTCAGCTCGATGCCGAGCAGGCCCGCGATGCGGTCGGCCTGGAGATCACCCGAGCTCGTGTCGAAATCGAGCGAGGCGATACCGCCGACCTTCGCATCGCCGGAATCGCTGTGGATCGCCGCGGCGAGCTTGTCGGGCATGCGCACGTGGAGATCCACGTACGCATAGTTCGATCCGGACCAGTTGCCGCGCAGGTTGTGACCGTTGTGCGGCGTGATGTCGACGCGATTTCCGTTGCGATGCTGGTCGACGGTGAGCTGGTCGAGCCAGGCCGGATCGGAAGCGCATGCACGTCCACGAACCTCGACCTGGCCGAGGCCAGCGACGCCGTCGATGACGAGGTCGCTGGAACCGAGGTCGAATCCGACCGTGGCGAGGCCGGCGGCCGGGACATCGAAATTGCGTTCGGCCGAGTAGCGGCACTCGGCGATGGCGAGGCCCGGGAGCAGGGCGAGCAGTGACACGCAGGTCGTCAGTCGATGCATGGCGCGTTTTCCTCGGATCGGACTCATCGCTCCGATGCGCGAACCGGGCGCAAGGTTTAGCGGGCGTCGCGCAAGACCGGTGGATACGAACGGACGCCGCCTCTGGCCCAACCCTTGCTTTGCTCCGCTCGTCTGTAAACAGGGGAACCCATGATCAAGTCGTCCACCCGGAGCTGGCTCGCCGTTCGCGGCCTCTCGGTCCTGCGCAGCGTGGGCGCGTGGGTCGTGATCAGTCCCGAGCAAACCTACGTCGCCACCAGCATCCGTGGCCTTGGGCCGTGCAGGAGCACCTATTGCCGTGCCGAACGCCGCGAATTGCCGGTCTCGGTCGGCGCGGACGTCGGATCGAAGTGGGTCCCGCTCGTGGCCGCGGCCCTGGCGGCGGTTGGCCTGCTGGCGAGCTGCGCGACGTACCGGCCGATGGTCGACCGTCATGGCATGGCAAATCTTGACCAATATGAGCGCGATCTCGTCGATTGTCAGAATTCGGCAGGGCCTGTCAGCCCTGGCGGGCCAGTTCATGCGGGCGGCGCGTTCAGGAAAACCGGTTGTGCTGGAACGGCCGTCGGCGGGACGGACTTCGATACGGGGAAGGGCAGGGGCGCGGGTGCCGCGGCCATGGCTGACAGGCCGGCCGCGGGCACCCGCGACGGCAATGGCGAACGCATCTACCTGGCGCTGAACTGAAGCGGCCAGCCACTACATATTGGGAACGGGGAAACGATGAGCCACGATATCTTGAAACGCTTGGGACTGGATCACCTGGACGTCTCGTCGCCCGATTTCCTCCATGCGCTCAACCGCATGCAGCGCGAAGAGCGCGAGAGCCTGCTGCGCAGCAAGCCGTGCAACGATCCCGAGTTCGAGGGCATGGATGGCGAGCTCCTGTTTCCTGGATTCGACCTCCTGCCGCCCTCCCTGACCTGACGCGGTGACGGCCATTGTCCGGATGGCACGCAAAATGCTACACCTTGATCAAAACAGGACAGGTCAGGCCGCCATGTACAACGTCACCGAATTCCCGATCGATCGCTTGTCCGACCGCGAGCTGCGTCTGCGCGAGTGGGAAGTGGTGATGTCCGGCGGCTACGGATCGTCCGAGCACAAGCGTCTGCAGAATGAGATGTGGCGCCGCACGTCGAACATGTACGAGCCGGCGTACACGACGCACTGACGCGTCGCGGACGCGTCGCTTCAAGCTACCCAGGTTTCTTCCCCAAGCTCACCGTCGCGACGAGAGTCGCGCGCGGCTGAGCGGATTTGCGTCGTCGCGCACGCTGTCGTCTCCGTGTGCCGCGTGAACGGCGAGAACGATCCCGCCTTGACATCCCCCGGGCCGTGCCGCCGCTCGTCGGGCGATGCCGGACCGTAACGAAGCCGTTGTACTCTCGACGGGTTTGCACGACATCGCCGGGCGCGAAGACATCGAATGAACATCCTGATGCTCTCGGACGTCTATTTCCCGCGCGTCAACGGTGTGTCCACATCGATGCAGACGTTCTGTCGCGAGCTGGTCGGATCAGGCCACGCCGTGACCGTCGTCGCGCCGGACTACGGCATGCCGGATCCGGGGCCGGAATTCGAGATCATCCGCCTGTCGTCCCGACGCATCTTTTTCGATCCGGAAGATCGTCTGATCCGGAAATCCGCGGCGCGCACGATCGTTCCGGAGCTCGCTCGGCGCCGCTGGGACGTCATCCATATCCATACGCCGTTCCGCGCACACGCGATCGGCGTTGCGCTTTCACGGCTTACGGGTCGACCGACGGTCGAAAGCTACCACACGTATTTCGAGGAATACGTCGCGAACTACCTGCCGTGGTTTCCGACGGCGCCGATGCGGTTCTTCGTCCGCATGTTCTCGCGCCGGCTTTGCGCGGCCGTCGATCACCTGATCGTGCCAAGCGCGGAGATGGCGGATGTATTGCGACGCTACGGGATCGAGACTGGATCGACGGTCGTCCCGACCGGAATCCGTCTCGATGAATTCGCCGGCGGCGACGCCGCGAAATTCCGCGGTGCGCACGGCATCGGAGCGACGCAGCCGATGCTGCTGACGGTCAGTCGTCTCGCCATCGAAAAGAACATCGACTTCCTGCTCGAAGTCGCGCGACTCGTCAAGCGCGAGTTCGAAGATTTCGTGTTCGTGGTCGCTGGCGAAGGGCCCGACGCGCCACGTCTCAAGCGCCGTGCCGAATCGCTCGGTCTCGCTGCCCACGTGCGCTTTCTCGGCAATCTCGACCGCCGCACGACGTTGCTCGACTGCTATCGCGCCGCGGACGTCTTCGTGTTCGCATCGAGCACGGAAACGCAAGGCCTCGTGCTGATCGAGGCAATGGCCTGCGGCACGCCGATCGTGTCGACCGCGGTGATGGGCACGGCAACCGTGCTGCGCGATGCGCGCAGCGCATTGATCAGCGAAGAAAACGCGGAAACCTTCGCCGCCTGCGTCACCCGCCTGCTGCGCGCGCCGCACGAGCGCGCAGGACTGTCCGCCGCGGGCCCCATCGACGCGAGGAAGTGGGGCGCGCAGGCGCTCATGCGCGGGATCGTCGCCCTTTACGAGCAACTCGCGCAGGCGAGCCGAAAGGATGCGCCACTGCGTGGAGGTCCGGTCCGGCGAACCCGCGCGCCCGCTCCCGATCGGGCCGCGCCG
>DAISJF010000014.1:0-13060 GCA_036821625.1 Rhodanobacteraceae bacterium | reverse complement strand
GCGCCTGGTGCCGACCACCATGTCCGAGCGCTCGGTGAGCAGGACGTTGATCAGGAACGGGACCCAGTCGAGCAGGATGCGCCAGAGCGGCATCACGTTGTCGGCCGGCGTCTGGCGGATCTCGACGTTGTTCTTGTTGAGAAGGTCAATCGCGATCGCGTTGCCGCCGTACGGAATCCAGGTCGAAACCGACGAGCCGTCCTTGAGCTTCGCGGTGGCCTTGGTCGGGCTGTCCGCGCCGAGCTGTACCGCGGCGACGCCGCCGTTGCCGACCTGCTGCGCGAATTCCGAGTAAGGCACATCCGTCGGCGCCGCGGCGCGCGGATTGAAACTCTGGAACACGGTCAGAAGGACGACCGCGATGATCACCCAGAGCAACAGATTCTTGGCCATGTCGTTCATAGAGCCTTTTGCCACCCTCGTCGCGGATCCGTTGCAGCCATCCCGACCATCCGAGGCCGGCCGTTCGATTCTCAGTCGCGCTTGCCCGTGGCCAGCGCGTAGACCTCGGGGCTGCGCGCCCGCGACGCCTTGGGCTTTCGCATGCTGACGCGCTCGTAGCGCTGGCGCAAGCGCCGCACGTACGCGTCGAAGCCCTCGCCCTGGAAAAGTTTCGTCAAAAACGCCCCACCCCGTCTGAGATGGCGTTGGGCGAATTCCTCGGCCAGCTCCGCCAGGTGCATCGCGCGCGGCTGATCGACGCTGTTCATGCCGGACAGATTGGGGGCCATATCGGAAAGCACAAGATCCACGGGTGCGCCATCCAGATGATCTTCAAGCATTTTCAGGACTTCGGCCTCGCGGAAATCGCCGAGGACGAAATCGACCCCGCCGATGCCCTGCATCGGCAGGATATCCAGCGCGATCACCCGGCCACGCCCGCCGAGCCTCTCGCGCACCATCTGCGACCAGCCGCCCGGCGCGGCGCCGAGGTCAACCACCACCATGCCCGGCTTGAGCAGGCGATCGCGTTCGATCAGCTCTTCCAGTTTGAACACGGCGCGTGAACGCCAGCCCTCCGCCTGGGCGCGTTTCACGTACGGATCGCTGAAATGTTCCTGGAGCCAGCGGGAGCTGGATTTGCTGCGCGTCATCGTCCGCGCGGCGCCGCGCCGGTTTGGAAGTTGGCGCACATGATAACCTGCCCGTGTCGTTCCCCCTGTAACCGCCTGTCTGCATTCGATTTCCGTTCATGCCACTGTCCGCAAACCAGAAGCGCTACCTGCGCGGGATCGCCCATTCTCTGGATCCGGTCGTGATGGTCGGCCAGAAGGGCGTGACGCCTGCCCTGCTCAAGGAATTCGACGGCGCGCTCAGGCATCACGAGCTGGTCAAAGTGAAGCTCTCGGATGCGGACCGCGAAGACCGCGCCGAAACGATCGAGGTGCTGCGCGACGCTTCGCACTCGGAGCTGGTGCAGACGATCGGCCGGACCGCGTGTTTCTATCGCCGCAACCCCGAGCAGCCGAGACTCGAGCTGCCGCGCCGGTAGCAAGTCCATGCAGCTGACCCAGGATCTCGCCGAAGGTTATCTGTTCGTGCGCGCCTGCACGCCGCGCGCAATCACCGTGGTCGACCGCGAGATCACCGAGAGCTTCGTGCTCGCGCCGGAGCGCATCGTCGAACACTGGCCGGTCCGTCACGCCGCGGAGTTCGACGTGTCCGCTGCCGAGACGATCGCGGCGCTGAATCCCGAAGTCGTGCTGCTCGGCACCGGCGAGCGTCAGGTGTTCCCGTCGCGCGAAGCGTTGGTCGCGCTGCTGCGCCGGCGCATCGGCGTCGAAGTGATGGACAACGCGGCGGCGAGCCGCACGTACAACCTGCTCGCGTCGGAAGGACGCCGTGCCGTCGCGGCATTCATGCTGCCCGGCGAACAGCCGCGCCGATCCCCAACTCCCGCGAATGCGGGAGAGGGTTAGGGTGAGGGCGCTCTTCGCGCAAACCTCACACGCCGCAACCCATTACTCCGATTCCCCTCACCCGCCCTTCGGGCGACCTCTCCCGCGAGCGGGAGAGGTGAAAGCTTGTGCTGCCCTATTCCGCGCCCAGCCGCGCCGATCCCCTCTCCCGCGAATGCGGGAGAGGGTCAGGGTGAGGGTTCTTTCGCGCAACGCTCACACAGCGCAGCGCGCCACTCCGATCCCCTCACCCGCCCTTGCGGGCGACCTCTCCCGCAAGCGGGAGAGGTGAAAGCCTGTGCTCCGCGATTCGGCGGCTCAATCATCCTGCGACAGCTTGCGCAACTTGCGCATCGCCTCTTCCTGGATCTGCCGCGCGCGCTCGCGCGTGATGCCGAGATCTCGTCCGATCTCCGCCAGCGACTGCACCGGCGCGCCGCCGAGACCGAAGCGCCGCTGCATCACCGCGCGCTGCCGTTCGGTGAGGCGCGACAGCCAGAGCCCGAGCCGCTCGGCTTCGGCCGGCGGCAACGCGTTCGACGTCTCTTCGCGCTCGGTCGCAGATGGCAACGGCTCGCCCGATTCCGCGGCCGCGTCGAGCGAAGTGACGTGCTCGCTGACGCGGAACAGCTCCGCGACATCGCGCACTTCCTTGCCGACGCTCGCGGCGATCTGGTCGAGGCTCGGCGGCGAGCCGCCGCGCGCCGCGAGCTCGCGTTCCGCGCGCAGCACCTGCGCGAGCTCGCGCAGCACGTGCACCGGCAGGCGCACGGTGCGGCCGTGATGCATCACCGCGTGCTGCACCGCTTCGCGGATCCACCACACGGCGTAGGTCGAGAAGCGCAGGCGGCGATCCGGATCGAATTTCTCGACCGCGCGTATGAGCCCGAGATTGCCTTCCGCGATCAGATCCATGAGCGGCACGCCGCGTCCGACGTAGGCGCGCGCGATCGACACGACCAGGCGCAGGTTCGCCTCGATCATGCGCCGGCGCGCGTCGCCGTCGCCGGCGCGGATCGCCGTGGCGAGCGCGGTTTCCTCGCGCGCATCGAGCAGCGGCGTCAGCCCGATCTCGTTGAGATAGACGCTGGTCGACGAGCGCGCTTCTTCGTCCTGCGGCTCGATCGCGTCGACGAGATCCTTGAAGTCGTCGCCCGCAAGGCCGGGCTCGAGTGGTGCGTCTGCGCCCATCGCGAGAGCTTACGCCGACCGGTTCGCGGCCGGCGCGCGAGCCTCAACGCCGCGGCAGAAAGTCGAGCGGATTGGACGGCTTGCCGTTGCGGCGAATCTCGAAATGCAGCTCGTTGCGGCTCGCACCGCTCGATCCCATCTCGGCGATCGTCTGGCCGGCCTTGACGTGATCGCCTTCCTGCACCAGCCGCTTGCGGTTGTGACCATAGGCCGAAAGGAACGCCGGATTGTGCTTGACGATGATCAACTCGCCGTACCCGATCAGGCCGTTGCCGCTGTAGACCACGGTGCCGTCCGCGGCGGCTCGCACCGGCGTGCCGGGCTCGCCGGCGATATCGATGCCCTGGCGCATCGGATCACCGGACGTGTACGTGCCCACGACCTGACCTTCCGCGGGCCAGCGCCAGGCGACGTCGCCGGAATACGCCGGCGCGGCATCCGGTGCCGGCGGCGCTGTCGGCCTGGCCGGCGGCGCAGGAGCGGGAACAGCAGCGGGTGATCGCGATGTGCCGGAAGCGGACGCCGGCGGCGCGCTGACGACGGGCTCGAACGGACCTGGCGCCGGCACGGACCGCGACGACGGCGGGCTCGATGCGGGCGCTGCCGGCGGCGGCGCGGCTGCCGTCGAACGCATGGATGCCGAGCGCTCCGGCGAAAGACGCAACTCCCGACCGGGATAGATCGTGTACGGCGGGTCGATTCGATTCCACTCGGCGAGCTCGCGGTAGTCGAGGCCGTGCCGGAACGCAATGCTGTAGAGCGTGTCGCCGCGCTGCACGCGATAGGTGCCGCTGGCCGGTGCAGCGACTTTTCCGGTCGCCGACGGTGCCGGCCGCGGCCTCGGCGACGCGTTGACGCTGTGATCCTCGACCGGCGCCTCGCCCGTCGAAGCGCACCCGCAAAGCGCCAGCGCGACGGTCAGGCCCAGTCCATATGCGCACCGATAATTCCTATCCATGGCAATAGTTTATCGGATGAACTTAAAGTAGATAAACACCGCGACGACCAGGATGACCAGAGCCCACCCGATCGGCTCGATCCAGCGGTGCAGCGCTTCCTCGGCCCGCTTGCCGCCGACGCGGATCAGCCCGGCCAGCAGAAACACACGCTTGCCGCGCCCGATCAGCATGCTGGCGAAGAACGCGGGGAGCGGCACGCCGACGATGCCCGAGGCCCAGGTGAATATCTTGAGCGGTATCGGCAGGAAGCCTCCGAGCACGAGCGTCCAGAACGCGGTCCACGGATGCAGCGTCGCATCCTCGCGCAGCTGGACGACCCATTCGTCGAGCTTGGGCAGCCAGCCGAGATCGGCCAGCAGAGGACGCACGAGATCGAACGCGTAGTGACCGAGCGCGTAGCCGACCAGCGCGCCGATCATCGAGCCGGCGAGGCTGATCGCCGCGTAGCGCGCCCAGTGCTCGCGCCTTGCCAGCACCATCGGCGCGAGCATGATCTCCGGCGCGACGGGAAAGATGATCGCTTCGAAGAAGCTCAACAGCGCGAGATAGACCGGCGACTTCGGATGCGCGGCCCACACCAGCGCGCGCTCGTAGAGCGGCTTGAAGATCTTCACCGCGCCGAGCCTCCCCTGACCGACCCCGCGCGATGCATCAACCGACGCCGCCGAGCAGAGGCACGAAGCTGACCGCGCCCAGCGATTCGCGCAGCCATTCGCCGTCGACACGGCGCACGCGCAGCAGCGTCTGATGGCCGGCGGGTCCGATCGGCGCAACGAGACATCCGTCCGGCACCAGCTGATCGAGCAGCGCCGCTTCGAGCCCGGTGCCGGCGGCCGTCAACATGATCGCGTCGAACGGCGCTTCCTCGGGCCAGCCCAGGCGACCGTCCGCATGGCGCGAACGCACGTTCGTCAAGCCGATCTTGCGGAAGCGGCGCCGCGCATTGCGCAAGAGCTCCTCGATGCGCTCGATCGTGTAGACCTTCTCGACGAGTTGCGCGAGCACCGCGCACTGATAACCGGAGCCGGTGCCGATCTCGAGCACGCGGCGCGGCAGCTTGTGCTCGATCAGCGCTTCGGTCATGCGCGCGACGACCCACGGCTGCGAAATGGTCTGGCCCTGCCCGATCGGCAGCGCCGTGTCCTCATAGGCGCGCGAAGCGAGCGCCTCGTCGATGAAGAGATGGCGCGGCAGCTGGCGGATCACGTCGAGCACGCGACGATCCCGGATGCCTTCGGCGGCGAGCCGCTCGACGAGCCGGTCGCGCGCGCGCTGCGAGGTCATGCCGAGGCCGCGCGAAGCGGGATCGGGTCGCAGGAAGCTCATGCCGCGCTGCCGAGCTTCGGTTCGAGCGAAGCGACCCACCCGCTGATCTTCTCGAGCGCCTGATAACGCGTCAGATCGACATCGATCGGCGTGATCGAAACCTGGCCGGCGCGGATCGCGTGGAAGTCCGTGCCGGGCCCGTCGTCCTCGGCCTCTCCGGGAGCGCCGATCCAGTAGATCGGACGGCCGCGCGGATCAACCTGTCTGACACAGGGCGCCGAACGATGACGCCGGCCGAGACGCGTCACCGCGAGTCCGTTGATCTCCTGCCATGGCCGGTCCGGCACATTGACGTTGAGGATCGTATCAGCCGGCAGCGGATCGATGAGCAGCTTGCGCATGAGCAGCAGCACGGCCTCTGCCGCGCTGTCGTAGTGGACGCCCTTGTGATCGATGCTGGCCAGCGAAATCGCGATCGCCGGAAAGCCGAGAAAGCGTCCTTCCATCGCCGCCGACACGGTGCCGGAGTAGATCACGTCGTCGCCGAGGTTCGCCGAATTGTTGATGCCGGAAACGACGATGTCGGGCTCGTGATCGAGCAGGCCCGACAGCGCGAGGTGCACGCAATCGGTCGGCGTTCCGGCGACGCGATAGCGGCCGTCGTCGAGCCGCGACACGCGGATCGGCGCGTCGAGCGTCAGAGAATTGCTCGCGCCCGAGCGGTCGCGGTCCGGCGCGACCACCGTCACCTCGCCGACGGCGGCGAGACGCTGCGCGAGCACGCGTATGCCGGGGGCGTCGACGCCATCATCATTGCTGACCAGAACTCGCATGCCTTCCTTCCAGAAACTGACTTCGAGCCCACCGCGCGTGTGTCGCGTGCGATCGCGGTCGCTTCGCGCTGGCGATGCGGAACTCGGGAAACGCTTGATGATAGCGGATTCGCCCTTCCCCCTCTCCCGCTTGCGGGAGAGGGCTGGGGTGAGGGCGAGCAGAGTGAAGTGCTCGGGCATCTGTCCTGCGACGCTGTCGCGAGGTTTCCCTCACCCTACCCTCTCCCGCAAGCGGGAGAGGGGAAAAGGCTGACGCAGCGGGATGGCGCGCGTGCGATTTCTGCTAGCCTCGTTTCATGAGCACCGGCGACGACAGCGCGGACGATGCGCGCCTGTTCCGCGATTCCATTGGTCGCGTGCGCCCTCTCAAGCGTGACGCACCGCCGCCGCGCAAGCCGGCGCCGCCGCCGCAGCCCGCGCAATCCGAGCGCGACGAAGCGCGCGTGCGCGACGAACTGCTCGTGCACGCGATCGATCCCGCCGCGGTCGAAGTCGGCGACGAGATCCACTATCTGAAACCCGGACAACCGCCGCGCCTGCTCAGGCAACTGCGCCGCGGCGCATTCAGCGTGCGCGCCGACCTCGACCTGCATGAAATGACGATCGCGGTCGCGCGCGAAGCGGTGCGCGCATTCCTCGACGAATGCCTCGCGCACGGCGACTACTGCGTGCGCATCGTGCACGGAAAAGGCCTGCGCTCGCGCGGTGACGGCCCGGTGTTGAAGCGGATGACCGCGACGCTGCTCGCGCGCCGCAAGGACGTACTCGCCTACGCCTCGGCGCGACCTGCGCAAGGCGGGACAGGCGCGGTGATCGTGCTGCTGGCCCGCGCCTGACGCCAGCAGTCGGCTCTCAGCCGCTGTTGTCCTTCGGATGCGCCGACTTCTTCGGGTAGTTGATCCACACGACCGTGGCGTGACGTTTCACGGCCCATTCGTTGACCGCGACCACCTTGCCGACGTCGATATCGCTGTCCATCGCGCTTTCGCGTGCCATGCCGTTGCTGCCGCCCGTGCCTGCACACGCCGAAACGGCGAGACACAATACGATTGCTGCTCCTATCGCTAGCGTTCTCATCGTGCCCTCCGCGTTCGAGGAACGCGGCGCCACGCGACGATCGCAGGCGCCGCAGCCCGACTATAGACCTGCCCGCGAGCGGATAAAACGCCGTCCATCGCGGTTTCGGCGCGGCTGGCCGGATTCAGACGAGCGCGGCAACGTCTCCGCACACTTCCCGCAACACTACGGTCGCGAAGCATCCGGCCCCCAGGCGGAATTCGACGATGAGTGAACCGTCTTTTTCCCATTCGTGACGGAGGCCGTGCGCCGGCATGCGCAACGCGCGGCGCTGCTGAACCAGGCCGGCGGCCGCGAGCCCATCGGCGAGGTCGCGATACGGCGCTGTCGCCTCGCGCTCGATCTCGCGCACGCGGCTCGTGCTGCGGAGCTCGCCGGCGCCGATCAGCGGGCCGGTCGGATCGATGTCGAACGCGGCGAGCCGCCGGGCCAGCGTTTCCGTCCAGGGCTCGGGACCGAAGATCGAGTGCGTGCCCGCGAGCATCCAGACCTCGCCGTCGAGCGCCGCATCCCAGCTGCGTTCCTCGACGCGCCTGGCCAGCACGCGGTTGAACAGGAGCGAGCGCGCCGCCGAGATCGCGAGACTCGCCTGCGCACGAGGCATGCGCCCGCCTGCGAACAGCTCGCGCGCCCGCGCGATGTTGCCTTCGTCGCGACCGAAGCGCTGCTCGCCGAAATAATTCGGCACGCCGCGGCCGCCGATCGCGGCGAGACGCTGCTCGGCTTCGTCGCGCGCGCCGCGCACGTTGCGCACGCGAATGCGAAAACGATTGCCGCGGTGCACGCCGCGTTTCAGCTTGCGGTCGTGACGGCTCGCGGCGAGCACGCGCACGCCCGGAATATCGAGCGCTGACCAGTCGGGATCGACACGGCCGGGCAGATGCACCGAGAAACCCTGCCGCGTGACCGCGTGACGATCCTTGAGACCGGCGTAGCCGACCGCCATCGGCGCCACGCCGGCCGCATCGGCGAGTCGGCGCGCGACCCATTCGGTGTTCGCGCCGATCTTCTCGATCACGAGGAACGCGTGCTCGCCCGCGCCGGTCGGCGCGAAGCCGAGCTCTTCCTCGACTTCGAAATCGGCCGGTTCCGTGCGCAGCGTGCCGCTGATCGGCGGTCCGCCGAACGCGTACGGCAACGCCGCGACCTGCGACATCAAAGCGGATCCAGCTCGAGCCGCCGCACGAGTGAGTCGAGGTCGGGATTCTCGCCGGTGACCAGTCGCGGATCGCGCCGGCGCACCAGCAGCGCGACGGCAAACGCGGCAACGCCCTCGCCGCGTCCTGTGAAGCCGAGCTTCTCGCTGGTCGTCGCCTTGATGTTGACGTGGCCGAGCGGGCAGTCGAGATCGGTCGCGAGATTGCGCCGCATCGTCTCGACGTGCGGCGCAATCCGCGGCTGCTCGCAGACCACGGTCACGTCCGCGTTGGCGAGCACGTAGCTGTGCTCGACGATGAGGCCGGCGCAATAAAGCAGGAAATGCCGGCTCGACACGTCCTTCCAGCGCGGATCGTGCGGCGGAAAATGATGGCCGATGTCGCCGAGCGCGAGCGCGCCGAGAATCGCATCGCACAGCGCATGGATCACGACGTCGCCGTCGGAATGCGCGACCAGGCCGCGGTCGTGCGGAATGTTCACGCCGCCCAGCACGACATGATCGCCGGGACCGAATGCGTGCACGTCGATGCCTTGGCCGATGCGCATGGGCTAGTGCGAGGAATGGGGAATCGGGAATCGGGAATGGAGTGAGGCGTTCCCGCAAGTACTCGTGATTTTCATGGTCGTCGGCCCAGACCCTCCACCCACAATCATCGCCGCTCCTACTATTCCCTATTCCCTATTCCCGTTCCCGCCCAACAACAACGCCGCCAGCGCGAGATCCGCCGGCGTCGTCACCTTGATATTGTCCTCCGCGCCCTCGACGAGCAATGGGCGATGGCCCTGGAGCTCCATCGCCATCGCCTCGTCCGTGACGGCGATGCGGTCGCGGTGGGCGGCCTCGAGCGCCCGAGTCAGCTCGCCGCGCCGGAACATCTGCGGCGTCAGCGCGCGCCAGAGCGCATCGCGCGGCTCGGTCGCCGCGACGCGATGTTCGGCGCCGGAACGCTTGAGCGTGTCACGCAGCGGCGTCGCGAGCAGCGCACCCCCCGCCGGGATGCCGCGCACGACCAGCATCGTTACGTCGTCGGCGGACAGGCACGGGCGCGCCGCGTCGTGAACGAGCACGAATTGGTCGGCCGCGACGTCGGCCGGCAAAGCGCGCAGACCGGAAAGCACCGAGCCGCTGCGCTCGGCCGCGCCGGTCGCGGTGCGCACCGGCTTGCCGAGCACGGCGCTGACGCCGGGCCACCAGGCATCGCCGTCCGCGAGCACGACCATGAGCCCGCGGACCTCGGCGCAGGCGGCCAGCCGTTCGAGCGTCCATTCGAGCAGCGGCTTGCCGGCGAGCGGAAGGTACTGCTTGGGAATGTCCGAGCCGAAGCGCCGGCCGCTGCCGGCGGCGGGCACGATGCACCAGAGCCGCTCAGTGGCCGCCATCGCCTGCGGATTTCGTCGTATCGGTAGGCTCGACGACCTGATAGAACGTCTCGCCCGGCTTGAGCAGTCCAAGCTCGGACCGCGCGCGCTCCTCGACCGCCTCGTCGCCATGCTTGAGATCGTCGACCTCGGCGGACAAGGTTTCGTTGCGCGTCTTCAGCTTCGCGTTCTCGGCCTTCTGCTCGCTGACGCGGTGCTGCAGCCGCCACACCTCGCGCATGCCGCCCTGGCCGGTCCACAGCTTGACCTGCAGCGCGATCAACAGGATCAGCAGGATCAGGGCGGCGTAGCGCAGCAACGCGTGGGACCTCAGCGGCCGAAGCTCGGCAGGTTCGGGAAAGCGTCCTTGCCAGCATAGCGCGCCGCGGCGCCGAGTTGCTCCTCGATGCGCAGCAGCTGGTTGTACTTCGCGACGCGGTCCGAGCGGCACAGCGAACCGGTCTTGATCTGCGTCGCCGTCGTGGCGACCGAGAGATCGGCGATCGTCGTGTCCTCGGTCTCGCCCGATCGGTGCGAGATCACCGCGGCGTACTTCGCCCGATCCGCCATCGCGATCGCTTCGAGCGTCTCGGTCAGCGTGCCGATCTGGTTGACCTTGATCAGGATCGCGTTGCCGATGCCCTTGTCGATGCCTTCGCGGAAGATCGCGGGATTGGTCACGAAGATGTCGTCGCCGACGAGCTGCACGGTCTTGCCGAGCTGGGCGGTCAGGAGCTTCCAGCCGTCCCAGTCGGCTTCGGCCATGCCGTCCTCGACGGTGACGATCGGATATTGCGCACACCACGCGGCGAGAAAATCCGTGAACTGCTCGGACGAGAGCCGCTTGCCCTCGCCCTTGAGGTTGTACTTGCCGTTCTCGAAGAATTCCGAGCTCGCCGCGTCAAGGCCGAGCCAGACGTCGCCACCGGGTGCATAGCCGGCCTTGCCGATCGCCTCGAGGATCGTTTCGATCGCTTCCTCGTTCGACTTGAGATCGGGCGCAAAGCCGCCTTCGTCGCCGACCGCGGTGGCGAGACCGCGCGATTTCAGCACGCTCTTGAGCGCATGGAAAATCTCGACGCCGGCGCGCAGCGCTTCCGAAAAGCTCGGCAGACCTATCGGCAGGATCATGAACTCCTGCAGGTCGACATTGTTGTCGGCGTGGACGCCGCCGTTGATGATGTTCATCATCGGCACCGGCAGCCGCGCCGCGCGATTGCCGGCGAGATGCTTCCAGAGCGGAATCCCCTTCGAGGCGGCGAGCGCGTGCGCGTTCGCAAGCGAGACGCCGAGCAGCGCGTTCGCGCCGAGCTTGCCCTTGTTCGGTGTGCCGTCGAGCGCAATCAGCTTCCCGTCGAGACCGGCCTGGTCCGCCGCATCGAAACCCCTGAGCGCCGACGCGATCGTGCCGTTGACGTTGGCCACGGCCTTCTGCACGCCCTTGCCGAGATAGCGCGTCTTGTCGCCGTCGCGCAGCTCGACCGCCTCGCGCGAGCCGGTCGAGGCGCCGCTCGGCACGGCCGCGCGGCCGAGCGCGCCGCCTTCGAGCACGACCTCGGCTTCGAGCGTGGGGTTGCCGCGGGAATCGAGGATTTCCCGGGCGCGGATCGTTCGGATCGTCGTTTGCGTCATGGCATGCCGCTTCGTTGTTTCAGCGCGGTGATGATTCCGGTTTCGAGGTTCAGCGCGCGCGTGATGAAATTTCGGTATTCGTGGGTCGTGAAGCCGAGCCCTTCGAGCAGCGCGACGAGCTCCGCGTGCGTGCGCGGCGCGGCGTACGCGTCGTGGTACTCGAACATGATCTGCGGGATCGAGCCGAGCAGCGCCTTGTCCGTCTTGAGCAGGATGTCGAACTCGGCGCCTTCGATGTCCA
This sequence comes from Rhodanobacteraceae bacterium, assembly GCA_036821625.1. Taxonomy (GTDB): domain Bacteria; phylum Pseudomonadota; class Gammaproteobacteria; order Xanthomonadales; family Rhodanobacteraceae; genus Dokdonella_A. Next base: position 1,446 of record DAISJF010000014.1, on the reverse strand, counting down.
TCTGCAGGATGTCGATGCGCGAGATGCCCTCGCGCCGGCAGAACGCTTCGAGCGTCATTGCGGGACAGTCGAACTTCGCCTCCGCGTCGACGCTCATCTGGTAGATCGAGTGGCCGCCGGAGTTGTACGGATTCGCGTTGAGCGTGATGTGCGTCGTATCCGGATCGCCGACGATCGCGAGCAGGAACGCCTTGACGTTGGTGATGCCGTTGCGCGCGATGTTGCGCTTCAGGATCTCGAAATTCTCGGGCAGCGCCTCGATCGCGTAGACGGCTCCGCGCGGACCGACGAGATGCGAATAATTCAGCGTCGACGTGCCGATGTGGCCGCCGATCTCGATCACGACGTCGCCTTCCTTCACGCTGACGGTCTGGTAATCCTTCGCGCCCCATTGCTCCCAGAGCACCATCTTGTCGAGCGTATTCGGGCGATACAGGATCTTCTGCCCGAACGGGCTCGTGTAGACGCGAAACTTCGAATCGGCGACGTCGGGATCGCGCGGCGAGAACAGGCTTGCCATCGGAAACACGACCTTCGAAGCGAGCATTGCGACGAAATCACCGGGCGTCATGTCGACTTCCCTGTTGCGAGTCGGATCGAGCAGATACGAACGATGGCATCGAATCAGGACACGGCCTTCTTGGCCACCCGGTCGAGCGCAATGAGCGTCTCGAGCAGCGCGCGCATCTTGCCGAGCGGCCACGCATTCGGGCCGTCGCTGAGCGCCTTGTCGGGATCCGGATGCGTTTCCATGAATATGCCGGCGACGCCGACGGCGACGGCCGCGCGCGCGAGCACCGGCACGAACTCGCGCTGGCCGCCTGAGCTCGTGCCCTGGCCGCCCGGGAGCTGCACCGAATGCGTTGCGTCGAACACGACCGGGCAATTCGTTTCGCGCATGACCGCGAGGCTGCGCATGTCCGAAACGAGATTGTTGTAGCCGAAGCTCGCGCCGCGCTCGCAGACCATGATCTCTTCATTGCCGGTCGCCTTCGCTTTCGCGACGACGTGCTTCATGTCCCACGGCGAGAGGAACTGACCCTTCTTGATGTTGACCGGCTTGCCGGCGCGCGCGACGTTCTGGATGAAATCGGTCTGGCGCGACAGGAACGCTGGCGTCTGCAGCACGTCGACGACCGCGGCGACTTCGTCCATCGGCGTGTATTCGTGCACGTCGGTCAGCACCGGCACGCCGATCTGGCGTTTCACCTCGGACAGGATGCGCAGGCCTTCGTCCATGCCCGGTCCGCGATGGCCGCTGACGGAGGTGCGGTTCGCCTTGTCGAAACTCGATTTGTAGATGAAAGGGATGCCGAGCCTGCCGGTGATCGACTTGAGCTCGCCGGCAGTGTCGATCGCGAGCTGCTCGGATTCGATGACGCAGGGGCCGGCGATGAGGAACAGGGGCTTGTCGGAGCCGACTTCGAAATCGCAGAGCTTCATCGA
>DAISJF010000013.1:0-13103 GCA_036821625.1 Rhodanobacteraceae bacterium | reverse complement strand
CGCCCCAGCCGCCAAATCCGCCACGGTTCGCGAAGCCGCCGCCTCCGCCGCCCAGCAGGCCGAACAGCAGCCCGACCAGGCCGACGCCGACGCCGAGCGGCAGCAATCCGCTGACCAGCCAAGCCGCGCCGCCCGAAGCGAGGCCGACGAGACCCGCGCGCGGCGGCGTCGGCAACCGGCCGAACATGCCGCGCACCCAGAGGCCGATGAAGAATCCCCAGACGATCGCGTTGAAGATGCCGCTGCCGTTTCTTCCGGTCCGGTGCTCGTCGGTCAGCGGCGGCGGCAATTCTTCGCCGTCGACGAGCTTGGTCAGCGCGCCGGTCGCGTCGTGGATGCCGCCGAAATAGTCGCCGGCGCGAAAGCGCGGCGTGATGTACTCGCGGATGATGCGCGCCGCCGCGGCGTCGGGAATCGCCGCCTCGAGTCCGCGCGCGACTTCGATGCGCACGCGGCGGTCGTCCTTGGCGACGATCAGCAGCACGCCGTCGTCGATGTTCTTGCGTCCGAGCTTCCACTGATCGAACACGCGGATCGCGTACTGCGCGATGTCCTCGGGCTGGGTGGTCGACACCATCAGCACCGCGATCTGCGCGCCTTTGCGCTGCTCGAGCGCGGCGAGCTCCGATTCGAGCGTCTGCTTCTGCTGCGCGTCGAGCGTGCCGGTGAGATCGGTCACGCGGGCGCTGAGCGCCGGTATCGGTTGCAGGTCGCCTTCTGCCGCGAAGACGGCGAGCGGCACGACACACGCACAGAACGCGGCGAAAGCCAGACGGCTGGCCAGCTTGCGCAAGATTGCGCTCACCCCGGCCCTCTCCCGCACGCGGGAGAGGGGGTGTGGTCGAAACTACGCAACGCGATTGATTTCACGACGCGTCTCGCGGATCAGTGCTGCGGCTGCGAGTCGGTCTTCGGCTGCTCAGGCGGCTGTTGCTGCTGCGGTTGCGCGGGCTTCGAGAAATCGACGGTCGGCGCCGTCGAGATCTGCTTTTCGTTCTCGACCGTGAAGTTCGCCTTGGTCTTGTAGCCGAACACCATGGCCGTCAGGTTCTGCGGAAAGCTGCGCACGAACGTGTTGTAGTCCTGCACGGTCTGGATGTAGCGGTTGCGCGCCACGGTGATGCGGTTCTCGGTTCCCTCGAGCTGCGCCTGCAGGTTCTGGAAGAGGCCATCGGCCTTGAGCTGCGGATAGTTCTCGCTGACCGCCATCAGGCGCGACAGCGCGCTCGAAAGCTCACCCTGCGCCTGCTGGAATTTCTGCAGCGCCGCCGCGTCGTCGAGCTGATCGGCCGTGATCGTGACCTTGCCGACGTTGGCGCGCGCCTCGGTGACCTTCGTGAACACCTCTTCCTCGTGCGTCGCGTAACCCTTCACGGTGTTGACCAGATTCGGCACGAGATCGGTTCGGCGCTGGTACTGGTTCACGACCTCGGACCACGCGGCCTTGATTGCCTCGTCCTTAGACTGGATCGCGTTGTAACCGCAGCCGGACAAAAGGGCCGACACGGCCAGCACGAATGCAACGACGAAATACCGCATGGGATTCCCTCCTCGCTCGGATATCGACACTGTGGAGACTGACGTGCTCGTTCGCAAGCCTGCCTTTGCGATCACCAGCTGTCCGACGCGCCGCCGCCGCCGGAGCTTCCGCCGCCGCCGCCGGAGTCGCTGCTGGAGCTGCTGGAGCTCTCCGAGCCGCCGGAACTGCTCGACCCGCTGCCGTCGGAGCCACCGGACACGGCAAGTCCACTGGTCGCACCGGCATAAGCGCGGCTGCGCCTTGGCGGCGTCGGCGGCTTCGAGAGTCCCGCGACCGCGGCAAGCCCGGCCGCTGCCAGGAGCGCCGCGAGAGCGCTCAGCGGATTGCGCAGCAGCAGCGCGATCGGCAACGCGTTGACGGCGCCGATCGCAAACGGACGCGCACGTTCGGGCAGGCGACCGAGCAGCGCGTGGTAGATGCGCGGCCGCGTGAAGAGCAGCAGCACGAGCACGGCGCTGATGCCGCCGAGCAGGAGCCCGACCGCGAAATACAGCGGATGCCACCAGGGCAGATCGAGCGGTCCGCGCGTTGCGCGGGCCGGCGGTGGCGGCAGCGGCTCGTCATCGATCAGCGCGATCAGCGCGTCGGCGCCCGACGCGACGCCGCCGTAGAAATCGCCCGCCGCGAAGCGAGGCGACATGTAGTCGTGAGCGACGCGTTTGGCCGCCGCATCGGGAATGGCGCCTTCAAGACCATAGGCAACCTCGATGCGCACGCGCCTGTCGTCCTTGGCGACGATCACGAGCACGCCGTCGTCGACGCCCTTGCGACCGAGCTTCCAGGCATCGAACACGCGCGTCGCGTACTGCTCGATCGTCTCCGGCGCAGTCGTCGGCACGATCAAAACCGCGATCTGTGCGCCTTTGCGCTGCTCGAACGCGACGAGCTTCGATTCGACCGCCTCTCGCTGCGAAGCGGCGAGCGTGCCGGTGGTGTCGACGACGCGGCCATGCAGCGCAGGAATCGCGCGCAGGTCCGCGTCGGCCGTCGCGGACAGCGCCGGCACCGCGACAAGGATCAGCGCCATCAACAGACCGCCAACCCGCGTTCCGATTATCGCCATCCGCCCTCCCCGGCCGACGCGACGCGCGCTATTCCGCCGTTCCGGACGCGCGCTCGCGGCGCTGCCGCCGGCGCCGCCGCGCGAGCATGTTCAACGCCTCGACCGCTGCCGAGAACGCCATTGCGAAATAGAGATAGCCGCGCGCGATGTGTATGCCGAGCCCGTCGCAGATCAGCGCCACGCCGACCAGGATGATGAACGCGAGCGCGAGCATCTTGATGGTCGGGTTGCGGTCGATGAACTCGCCGACCGGATCGGCGATGAAGATCATGACCAGCACCGCGAGGATGATCGCCGCGACCATCACCGGCAGGATGTTGACCATGCCGACCGCAGTGATCACCGAATCGAGCGAGAACACGATATCGATCAGCGCGATCTGCGCGATGACGAGCCCGAACGTCGCCGACGCGCGCCGGCCGCCCGTTTCCTGCGACTCCTCGCTGATCGCATCGAGGATTTCCATCACGCCCTTGACGACGAGGAAGATGCCGCCGCCGATCAGGACCAGATCGCGGATCGAGATGACCTGCCCGAACAGATGGAACAGGCTCGACGTGCGATCGTCCATGCGCGCGAGATGCGCGAGCGAGACCAGCAGCAGGATGCGCGTGATGCAGGCGAAGGCGAGGCCGATGCGCCGCGCGCTCGAGCGCCGCTCGTGCGGCAGGCCGCCGACGGCAATCGAGATGAACACGAGATTGTCGACGCCGAGCACGATCTCGAGCGTCGACAGCGTCAGCAGCGCAATCCAGGCTTGCGGGTCGGAGAGGAATTCCAAGCGTCTTCGGTCCCGTATCTCAGCTCGCGGCGTGTCCCGAGAGTATCAGCGCCCAGCACAGCACGACGTTGAGCATCAGGAACAGCACCGCCGCGGAGCCCATGTCCTTGGCGCGACCGGCGAGCTCGTGGAATTCCGGGCTGGCCTTGTCGGTGATCGCCTCGATCGCGGAGTTGAGCAGCTCGGCCGAAAGCACCAGCAGCAGGCTTCCGCACAGGATCGCCTTCTCGATCGGACCCTGGCCGAGCCAGAGCCCGAGCGGAAACAGGATCACGAAGAGATAGCCTTCCAGCCGGAACGAAGCTTCGTGGCGCCACGCCGCGCGCAGGCCGGCGACCGACCATTTGAGTGCGCGCCAGATCTGGCGCGGACCACGCGGCTCGGTGCTGGGCATGACGCGGATCAGGCCGCCGCGGCAGTCGCAGCCGGCGTCGCGTCGCGCCAGGCGACGTCGAGCTCCTTGGCCGCCTTGACGTCGTCGAGGCGGCGCACCGGTGTCGTCACGGGCGCGTCCTTCATCGCCTGCGGATCGGTCGCGGCGAGCTCGAGCAGCTCGCCCATGACTTCGACGAACTCGTCGAGCGTCTCCTTGCTCTCGGTTTCGGTCGGCTCGATCAGGAGGCACTCCGGCACCAGCAGCGGGAAGTAGTTCGTCGGCGCATGGATGCCGTGGTCGAGCAGGCTCTTGGAGAAATCGAGCGCGGTCACGCCGTTGGCTTTCTTCTGCTTGGCGACCGTGACGATGAACTCGTGGCTCGCGCGGCGTTTCGGATAGGCGAGATCGAAACCCTTCCTCGCCAGCTGTGCGGCAAGATAGTTTGCGTTGAGCGTCGCGTACTCGGCGACGCGGCGCATGCCTTCGCGGCCGAGCAGGCGCGCGTACACATACGCGCGCAGCAGCACGCCCGCGTTGCCCGCGAACGTGGTCAGCCGACCGATCGAGTGCGGACGATCCTTCTTGCGCACCCAGCCGAACGTGCCGTCGGCGCGCTTCTCGATCATCGGAATCGGCAGAAACGGCTTGAGGCGCTCCGACACGCCGACCGCGCCCGCACCCGGACCGCCGCCGCCGTGCGGCGTCGAGAAGGTCTTGTGCAGGTTCATGTGGATCGCGTCGAAGCCCATGTCGCCCGGGCGGACCTTGCCGAGGATCGCGTTGAGGTTTGCGCCGTCGTAGTAGAGCAAGCCGCCCGCTTCGTGCACGAGCCGGGCGATCTCCACGATGCGCCGCTCGAACACGCCGATCGTCGACGGATTGGTCAGCATGATGCCGGCGGTCTTCGGGCCGAGCACTTTCCTGAGCGCCTCGAGGTCGATGTCGCCGTCGTCGCGGGTCGGAATCTCGCGCACCGAGCAGCCGCACATCGAAGCGGTGGCGGGATTCGTGCCGTGCGCGGCGTCGGGCACGATGATTTCGGTGCGCTCGCGATCGCCGCGCTGGCGGTGATAGGCCATGATCATCGCGACGCCGGCGAGCTCGCCCTGCGCACCGGCCATCGGCGCAAGCGAGACGCCGCCGGTCATGCCGGTCACGTCGGCGAGGATCTCCTGCAGCTCGAACATGCAGGAAAGGAAACCCTGCGACAGCGATTCGGGTGCGTACGGATGACGCGCCAGGAAACCATCCAGCATCGCCAGCGAATTGCAGGCGCGCGGGTTGTATTTCATCGTGCACGAGCCGAGCGGATAGAACTGCGTGTCGATCGAGAAGTTCTTGCGCGACAGGTTCGTGTAGTGGCGCAGCGCCTGCAGTTCGGAGACTTCCGGAAGACCAATCCGCGTCGTGCGGCGGAACTCTTCGGGCAGGTCGGCCGGCACGGGCGTATCGGCGGAAAGCTGCGCAGCCGCGGTGCGGCCGGGCTGGGAAAGCTCGAAGATCAGCATGGGGTGGAACGCGTGGAAAAAGGGCGCCGTATCATGCCACAGCGCGGAATATGACGATGGCGAACGCGCCGAGACGCAGACGTGATCGCAACCCTCGGCTGCGGGACCGGGAACCTCCTGCCAACGATGATCGAACCGGGCAAGGAGCTGGGTCCCGCCTTCGCCGGGACGACGAGATGGTGGCGCATGCAGGCCGGATCGCGGCAACCGCTGCGCCGTCACGTTTGTTCACTCGGCTCCGGGCGCCGAAGCGAACGCGAATGCCGCCGTCATGTGCACCCGCACACGCGCCTGGTCGCGGCTTGCGCTACGCTGCACGCGTTCGTCCTCCCCGCCCGGTATTCCTTCATGAACGCCCAGCCTGCCCGCGTCAGCCAGACCCGCTCGTTTTCCACGATATTCCTGATCGAACTGTGGGAGCGGTTCGGCTACTACGGCATGGCCGCCATCCTCGTCCTCTTCATGGTCGAGAAGATCGGCTTCTCCGACGACAAGGCCAATCTGGTCTGGGGCGCCTTCACCGCGCTCGTCTATGCAGCGCCGGCAATCGGCGGCTGGATCGGCGACAACGTGCTCGGCACGCGGCGCACGATGCCGATCGGCGCGGCGATCCTGGCGATCGGCTATCTGATGCTGTCGATCCCGAGCGACAACCTGTATTTCCTCTACGCCTCGATGGGCGTGATCGTCGTCGGCAACGGCCTGTTCAAGGCGAACGCGGCGAACATGGTGCGCCGCATCTACGAAGGCGACGACGCCAAGATCGACAGCGCGTTCACGCTCTACTACATGGCCGTCAACGTCGGCTCGACCGTCTCGATGCTGCTGACGCCGTGGATCAAGGACCACTGGGGCTGGCACGCCGGCTTCACGGTCTGCTGCGCCGGCCTCCTGCTCGGGCTCGTCAACTACGTGATGATGGTGCGCACGCTCAGAGGCATCGGCTCGCCGGTCGACGAGATGGCGGTTCGCTGGGACCGGCTCGGCATCGTGCTCGGCATCGGCTTCGCCTGCGTGTTCGTCGTCGCTTACATCGTCCAGCACATGGACATCGCGCGACTGTGCGTCTATCTCGCGGGCGCGATCGTCGCGCTGATCTTCGGCTACATGATCGTCAACGGCACGCGCAGCGAGCGCGCGGGCCTGCTCGCCGCGGTGGTGCTGATCATCGAGACGCTGCTGTTCTTCATCTTCTACGGCCAGATGTCGACCTCGCTGACGCTGTTCGCGCTGCGCAACGTCGACCTCGACCAGCACCTGTTCGGCATGACGCTGTTCACCTGGTCGCCCGGCCAGTACCAGGCGCTGAATCCGATCTGGATCATGCTGCTCTCGCCGCTGCTCGCCTGGGCCTACACGCACTTCGGCAAGAGCAAGCGCGACCTGCCCGTCGCGGCAAAGTTCGCGCTCGGCTTCGTCGTCGTCGCGCTCGGCTTCTTCATCTTCGGCATCAGCGGCGGCACCGCGGTGGACGCCAAGATTTCGTCCTGGTACATGATCTGGGGCTACGGCTTCTACTCGCTCGGCGAGCTTCTCGTCAGCGGCCTCGGCCTCGCGATGATCGCGCGCTACGTGCCGGCGCGCATGGGCGGCTTCATGATGGGCGCATATTTCGTCGTGACCGGCATCTCGCAGTATCTCGCCAGCGTCGTCGCGAACTTCGCCAGCATCCCGGAGAATCTCACCGATCCGCTCGAGAGCCTCGCGATCTATACGAAGCTGTTCAACAACCTCGGCCTGCTCGCGGTCGGCGGCACCGTGCTCGCGTTCCTTCTGCTGCCGCTGATGAAGCGTCTCTCGGCAGCGCACAGCGCAGGGGACGACATCGCGCATTCGGCAGCCGGCGGGCTGCGCGCCGTCACGGCGGAAGAGTGATGCGCCTTCGAATCGGAAAACCGCGAAGCGCAAACGGTAGATGGCGCGATCGCCCCGGCCGTTTGCGAACCTGCCGCTCGCCGTCCGTCCGCCCGGCCGTGCCGACGGTCCGCCTTTTGACGTAAATCTATGCAAAGGCGCGCAAGCGCCTGAAAAGAAGCGATTGTTGCCGGGAATCCGGGCGCTATCCTTTACAGATGAGCCGCTATCGGATCCTGCTGGCCGACGACGACCAGGAGCTCGCGCAACTGCTGCGCGACTTCCTGACGCGCGACGGTTTCGACGTCGTGCTCGCTCACGACGCCGACACGGCGATCGCGGCGACGCGCAACGAGACCTTCGACGCGCTCGTGCTGGACGTGATGATGCCCGGCCGCTCCGGCCTCGACGTGCTGCGCGAGCTGCGCCGCGAAGCGGCGACGCCCGTGCTCATGCTGACCGCGCTCGGCGAGGACATCGACCGCATCCTCGGCCTCGAGCTCGGCGCGGACGACTACATCCCCAAGCCGTGCAATCCGCGCGAGCTCGCCGCGCGTTTGCGCGCCGTCCTGCGCCGTGCGCGTGGCGAAGGCGGAGAGGCGCTGACCGACCTGCGCAACGGACCGATCTGGCTGCGCGCCTCGTCGCGCAGCGTCACGGTCGACGACAAGCCCGTCGCGTTGACCGCCACCGAATTCGACCTGCTCGCGCTGCTGCTGCGCGAAGCCGGCCGCGTCGTCAGCAAGGAACGCATCTCGCAGAGCGTGCTCGGCCGTCCGCTCGGCCCGTTCGACCGCTCGATCGACGTGCATGTCTCGAACCTGCGCCGCAAGCTCGGCAACACGTTCGACGGCACCTCGCCCATCACGACGATCCATCGCAGCGGCTATCTGTTCCGTCAGCTCGGAGAGACCGCGTGACATGCCCTTGCGCGCGCTGTCCTCTCTCCCGCCGGGAGAGGGGTCCGGATGAGCGTGCGCCGCGCTTCGCGCGCTCGGTTCGAGCGGAGCTCTGCGCATGATGCGTCGCCTTTTCTGGCGCATCTTCGCCGCGATCTGGGTGGCGACGGTCGTCGTGCTGATCGCGTTCGCCTGGATCACGACCAGCAATTTCGAAACCGAGAAGATTCCCGGGCTCGGCATCACGCGGCTGCAGGCGGCGATGGACGATCTGCTCACGCGCACGTCGCGCGAGCTGCGCCACCAGGGCGAAGGCGACACGCGCCAGTGGCTGCACGACGCGTCCGACTTCGGCTCGATCGGCATCTACGTCTACGACGCCGGCGGCAACGAGATGCTCGGCCGCTCGCCGCCGGCGACGGTCAGCGAAGCCGCCGGCGAGGTGATCAACGAGGCTGCGCAGCTTCCCGACGACGGCTCGCTGATGCCCACGCACGACGGCGACCGCCTGCGCGCGCGCGCGATCCGGCTCAAGGACGGGCGCCTGTACGGCTCGGTCGCCACGCTCGAAGGCACGTTCTTTTCGCGGCTGATCTCGCGCCGCCCGCGCACGTTCTGGTCGAACATCGGCGCCGGCATGGTCGTCAGCGCGGTGTTCAGCCTGCTGCTCGCCTGGTACGTCGCCGCGCCGCTGACCCAGATCCGCGACAGCACGCGGCGCTTCGCCGAAGGCGATCTCGACGCGCGCGTCGGCGAGCTCCAGTTTGGACGCAGCGCCGAGATGACCGCGCTGGCTTCGGAATTCGACAACATGGCCGCGCGCATCAAGGCGCTGATCGAGAGTCATCGGCGGCTCGTCCGCGACGTCTCGCACGAGCTGCGCTCGCCGCTCGCGCGCATGCGCGTCGCGCTCGAACTCGCGCGCGACGGCGACAACGCGCAGGTGCACGCCTCGCTCGACCGCATCGAAAGCGAGTCCGCGCGACTCGAGTCGATGCTGTCGCAGGCGCTCGAGCTGTCGCGTCTGGAAACGCAGCAGCGCGGTGCACAGGACACCGTGTCGCTCGATCAGCTGCTCGAGGACGTGATCACGAATGCCGACTACGAGGGCGCGCCGCGCGGTCGCAAGGTCGTGCTCGCCGACTGCGAGCGGCAGATGCTGACCGGCTCGCGCGACGCGCTGTACAGCGCGTTCGAGAACGTGATCCGCAACGCGCTCGCGTACACGCAGGACGGCACGACCGTGACCGTGCGCTTGATGCGCGATCCGCGCGACGCGCGGCGCGCGCTGATCACGGTCCGCGATCACGGCCCCGGCGTTCCCGAGAGCGAGCTTGCGCGCATCTTCGAGCCGTTCTACCGCACCGACTCGGCGCGCACGCGCTCGAGCGGCGGCACCGGCCTCGGCCTCGCGATCGCGCGTCGCGCGGTCGAATGGCACGGCGGCAGCATCTGCGCGCGCAACGCCGAAGGCGGCGGGCTCGAGGTCGCGATCCGGCTTCCCAACGCGTTCGGTGCGGCTGCGGAGCACGCCTGAGCCGGGCAAAGAGAGCGAAAGCTTCAAGACTGAACCGCGAAGAACACGAAGAGCACGAAGAAAAGCCTGGATTCGATCTTCTTCGTGGTCTTCGTGTGCTTCGTGGTTCAATCTGGAGAATCTGCCGAGCCGGCCCCCGAATGAAGGTCGCGACGACCCACCGCACGGGATTCCACAACGCGCGCGAGCTGACCTGGACGCTGGCGTGGCTGCGCCTGTGCGCGGTGGCGGGGCAAACGCTGGCCGTCGCGGTCGTCGCCGTCGGCATGCGCCTGCCGATACCGGTCACCGGCCTCGTGCTCGGCATCGTCGCCCTCTTCGCGTTCGCGGTGTTCGTGTTCTGGCGCCTTCGCCAGCCGTGGCCGGTTACGTCGATCGAAGCCGTTGCGCACATTGCCGCGGACATTGCGGCGCTGACCTGGCTTCTGCACCTGACCGGCGGCGCGACCAATCCGTTCGTGTCGCTGCTCGTGCTGCCGATCACGCTCGCCGCCGCGGCGCTGCCGCTCCGATACGTCGCGATCGTCGCGCTGCTGGCCGCGGTCTGCTATCTCGTGCTGATCCCCTGGCACGTTCCGCTGCCGATGCTGCACGCGCAGAACGGCGGCGATTTCAGCCTGCACGTGGTCGGCATGGCGGTCAATTTCGTGATCATGGCCGCCGCGCTTTCGTTCTTCATGACGCGCCTCGCGCGGGCGCTGCGCGCGCGCGAGAACGAGATCCAGCGCGAGCGAGAGCGCGCGCTGCGCGACGAGGGCATCCTCGCGATCGCAACGCAGGCGGCCGGCGCCGCGCATGAGCTCAACACGCCGCTGTCGACAATCCGCACGCTGCTCGGCGAGCTCAGGCGCGAGCACGCGGACGACCGCGCGCTGGCGGACGATCTCGCCCTGCTCGCCGGACAGGCCGAGCGTTGCCGCGACATCCTGCGCGAGCTCGTCGCGGTCGGCAGCCGGCAACTCTCGGGCACGCCGCGGCGCATGGCGCTGGCCGAGTTCGTGCGCGACTGCGAAGCGCGATTCCATCTGCTGCGCCCGGAAATCGAGCTGACGGTCGCGATCGAGGATGGCGCGGATGCGCGCGAGATCGAAGCCGAGCCCGGCCTGCACCACGCGCTGATCAATCTCGTCAGCAACGCGGCGGACGCGTCGATCGCGGCCGGCAGCGCACAAGTCGAGCTCCGCGTCGCGGCAAACGCCGATCAGGTCGAGTTCGGCGTACGCGATTTCGGCGCGGGCACCGAGCCCGACCTCGTCGCGCGCGCCGCGTTCCAGTCCGCCAAGCGCGACGGGCTCGGGCTCGGTCTCGCGCTCGCGCACGCGACCGCCGAGCGCCTCGGCGGCGAGCTGCGCGTGGAGCCGCAGGCCGATCGCGGGCTCCTGCAGCGCTTGCGGGTGCCGCTGCGACGGCAAGCCGGCGCGGCACGTGGCGCCCGGGCGACAATGGGTTCGGACGCTCGCAGGTCGTGAAGCGCAAATCGCGGAATCTCCGGCGCCGCGATCGACCCGGCATTGCGATTTGCGATCCGCCAGAATGCGCCCATGACTCGTTCTTCCAGCGATACCGAACGCGTTCTCCTCGTCGACGACGACGAGGTCTTCGTGCGCGTGCTCGCACGCGCGCTCGGCGCGCGGGGTCTGACCGTCACGACGGCCGGCAGCCGTGTGAGCGCGCTGGCTGCCGCGCGCGAGACGTCGCCCGATTTCGTCGTGCTCGATCTCAAGCTCGGCGACGACAACGGCCTCGCGCTGATTCCCGAGCTGCTCGAGCTCCATCCCGAGACGCGGATCCTGCTGTTGACCGGCTACGCCTCGATCGCGACGGCGGTCGAAGCGATCAAGCGCGGCGCCTGGGATTACCTCGCCAAACCGGTCGATGCCGATCAGGTGCTGCAGGCGATGCGAAGCGGCTCGCGCGGAGCCGAGCAGTCGGCGGCGTCGGCATTCGCGGCGCCGCCGCTCAAGCGGCTCGAGTGGGAGCACATCCAGCGCGTGCTCGCCGAGTGCGACGGCAACATCTCCGAGGCGGCGCGACGGCTCGGCATGCATCGCCGCACGCTGCAGCGCAAGCTTTCCAAGCGTCCGGTGCGCGAAGCAGGCAGCAACCGCTGACGCGCGATCGGTTCGGATGAATCTCGAATCAGGCGCGCTTGGCCAGGAACAAGCCCGCGATCATCAAGACGATGCCTGCCAGCCGCGTCCATGACAGCGCCTGCACGGGTGCGCCGAACAGGCCGAAGTGATCGATCACGACGGCGGCGAGAATCTGGCCCGTAACGATGAAGCAGATCGCGGCGCCGACGCCGAGCCGCGGCGCCAGGAACGTGATCGACAGGACGTACGTCGCGACGATGACGCCGCCGAGATATCCATAAAACGGGGCAGCGCGGAATGCCGCTGCGGGCGGCAGCGCCGCCTGCGTGATCATCAGCCACAGCGAGACGACGGCGAGGCTGACGCCGAACAGGACGAGCGACGCGTACGAGATGCCGCCGAGCGCCTTGCTCATCGCAGCGTTGGTCGCGGCCTGGATCGGAATCAGCGCGCCGACGACGAGCGCGAGCGCGGCGAGCAGCCAGAAACGTGAGAGCATCGCAGCTCCTCCTTCAGTGGGCGCGGTTGCTGCCGCCCCGCTCGAGCGAGACGGGAATGCCACCGGCCCGGGATTCTCCCGCAGCGGATCGCGCGATGGTTCGTCGCGCGCCGAAATCAGTCCCTCAGGATCGCGACGTACGTCTTGCCGTCGCGATCGACCCAGCCGCGGTACATGCCGTCCGTGTTGAACGGTGTCGCGAAATGGCCGTCGGCATCGAGCGCGATCACGCCGCCGTCGCCGCCCAGCTTCGGGATCACGTCCATGACGACCTCGCGCGCCGCCTCCGCGATCGGCCTGCCCGCGTATTCGACGCGCGCGCAGATGTCGTGCGCGGCGGCCGCGCGGATGTAGAACTCGCCCCAGCCGGTCGCCGACACCGCGCAATGCGCATTCGCGTAAGTGCCGGCGCCGATGATCGGCGAATCGCCGACACGACCCCAGAGCTTGTTGGTGATTCCGCCGGTCGAAGTCGCGGCGGCGAGATGTCCCTGCGCGTCGAGCGCCACCGCGCCGACCGTGCCGTAGTGGACCGCGCGATCCAGCATCGACGCCTGCTTGTCGCGCTCGGCCTTCAACGCGTCCTGCAATTCGTTCCAGCGCGGTTCGGTGCGGAAATACGACGGATCCACCAGCTCGATCCCGACGCTCTTCGCGAAATCCTCGGCGCCGTCGCCGATCATCATCACATGCGGCGATTTTTCCATGACCGCGCGCGCCAGCAATATCGGATTCTTCACGCGATGCACCGCCGCGACGGCGCCGGCGCGCAACGTCGCGCCGTCCATGATCGCGGCATCGAGCTCGTTCTTGCCGTCATGCGTGAATACGGCGCCCTTGCCGGCGTTGAAGCGCGGCGAGTCCTCGAGCACGACGATCGAGCGGACGACCGCGTCGAGACTGCTGCCGCCGTTCTTCAGGACCGCGTAGCCGGACGCTAGCGCCGTTTCGAG
>DAISJF010000012.1:0-13442 GCA_036821625.1 Rhodanobacteraceae bacterium | reverse complement strand
CAGCCGGCCGCTGCAGACGCTTGAGTTCGACTCGAGCGGCGATCTCGTCTTCTTTACCGCGGCCGACAGCCGCAAGATGGCCGAGCTCGGCGCGAACCCGGACGTCAATCTCGCTTACGCGAACCTCAAGAAGCAGGTTTATGTCTCGGTGCGCGGCACGGCGCGGACGGATCGCGATCGCGCGACGATCGATGCGCTCTGGTCTCCGGTGCAGAAGGTGTTCTTTCCGGCCGGCAAGCGCGATCCGAATCTCGTCGTGCTGCGCGTGCGCGTGCGCGACGCCGCGTACTGGGAATCGGCCGGCAATTTCATCGCGCGCGCGCTCGATTTTGCGAGCGGCATGCTGAGCCACGAGCCGCGCGATCTCGGCAGGCACGGAAAGCTCGCCGGCAACGGCTGACGTCGCGCGATCTTGCATCTTCTTGTGTCGTTTCGCAGCGTCTGAGACGCGCGCGGCGCATAATTCGCCTCGCCGCCATGAAACGCGATTCCACCGAGTCCGCCGCGCTGACCCGTATCGACGCGCCCGTGCGCATCAAGGGCCGCGGCGCGGCCTCGAATCCCGAAGGCCGCTTCGAATCGACGGCGCGCACTGTCGAGGACGACGGCTGGTACCGTGAAGAGGCGCCCGCGCCGCGCCCCGACACGGTCGTCACCGAAGAGCGCGCGCGCTCGATCATCAGCCGCAACGACTCGCCGGACATCCACTTCGAGCAGTCGATCAATCCCTATCGCGGTTGCGAGCACGGCTGCATCTACTGCTATGCGCGCCCGTCGCATTCGTATCTCAATCTTTCCGCCGGCATCGACTTCGAGACCAAGCTGTTCGCGAAGACGAATGCGGCGGACCTCTTGCGCAAGGAGCTCGCGAAGCCGGGTTACGTCCCGTCGCCGATCAATCTCGGCGCCAATACCGATCCGTATCAGCCGATCGAGCGTCGCTATCGGATCACGCGCTCGATCCTCGAGGTGCTGGGCGAGCATCGCCATCCCTGCACGATCGTCACCAAGAACGCGCTGATCGAGCGCGATATGGATCTGCTCGTGCCGATGGCGCGCGCCAATCTCGTGCACGCGTTCGTCTCGGTCACTTCGCTGGACAACCGGCTCGCCTCGACGCTCGAACCGCGCGCGAGCGCGCCGCATCGGCGCTTGCAGGCGGTCGCGACGCTGAACGAAGCGGGCGTGCCTTGTGGCGTCATGGTCGCGCCGATCATTCCGATGGTGACCGATCGCTATCTCGAGCACATCCTCGAGCGCGCCGCGGCAGCAGGCGCGAAAGGCGCCGGCTACACCGTGCTGAGGCTGCCGTACGAGCTCAAGGACCTGTTCCGCGAGTGGCTCGCGCTCAATGTGCCGGAACGCGCCGAGCACGTCATGAGCCTGATCCGACAGATGCGCGGCGGGCGCGACAACGATGCGCGCTTCGGCACGCGCATGCGCGGCGAAGGCGAATTCGCCGAGCTGATCCGGCAGCGCTTCGCGCTCGCGTGCCGTCGATTCGGCATCACGCGAGGGCGCGACATCGTGCTGGACACGAGCCGGTTCACGCCGCCGCGCGCGCGCTCGCCGCAGGGCGAACTGTTCTGACGCGCGCTCGTACGGTCAGCGGCGCGAATTTGCCGGAGCCAGAAACGACGAACCCCGCCGAAGCGGGGTCCGCCATTTCGGGGCAAATCGAAAGATCAGCCGTTCGCGCGACGACGCGCCAGCAGGCCCGCCCCCAACAGGATCAGCGCGAGCAGCGCAAGCGCGCCGGCGCCGAGCGTCGGCGTCGAGATGACCGTGGGCGGCGGCGGCGGACCACCCCCGACCGTGATCGGTGCGGTCGGACCGCTGCCTGCAACGGTGTCGGCGCCCGCGTCGGCGGTGGCCTGGTTCGTGTAGGTCCCATTGACGGACGACACGGTGACGCCGAAGTGCAGCGTGGTCGTGCCGCCTGCCGGAACGCTGAACGGCCCGGCCCAGGTGAGTACCTGAGCGGCGATGCTCGGATCCGCGGTCGTCGCGCCGCTGCTCGATCCGGGCGTATAGGTGAAGCCGGCCGGCAGCGTGTCGGTGATCGAGTTAAGCGTCGAGCCCGTCCCGTTCGGATTCGTCACGGTGATCGTGTAGCCGTCGGCGGCGCCGGGGCCGACGTTCGCGACATCGGCGGTCTTGGTCACGAACAGCGGCTGCGTTCCGACCGGCGAGAAGACCGTCAGGTTCGAACGCGTGATGCTGCCATTGGCCGGCACCGTGATGTTCCAGCTGACGCCCGAGCCGTTGTCTTCCTGAATCGTGCAGTCGCATGTGTTCGGGAACGGCGCGTGCGTGCCGATCCAGGCCCACACCTCGTTGTAGCCCGTTTCGTAATAGTTGTTGCCGCCGTTGAGCGGCACGATCTGCTCGATGCGGTCGGCCGGCGAGTTGTTCGGATTCACCGAGCAGCCGGGCGCGGTGCCGTTGACGACGCCGAAACCCGAATCGGATCCGCCCAGATAGCAGTCGAACGCGCGATAGAGGATCGCGGCGATCGGCGCGGCCGTCGCGTTGGCGACGGTCACATCCGTGCGATACGACTCCTGTCCGACGATGTAGCTGTCGACCTGCGTGATCGTGAGGCCGGTGGTGCCGACGCCGACGACGGTCGTGACCGAGAAGGGATCGGCGCTCGTGCCCGAGCCGGTGATCGCCGATTGGCTGATCGGCGTGAACAGCGTGTTGGTGCCGATGCTGCCGGTCGCGGTTCCACCGTGGCCGATGAAGTCCGGCGCGTACAGGACGTCCGAGACGACCAGGAATGTTCCGTAGTCGCCCGGTGTCGTCGACGGAGGATAGATCTCGTACGAAGTATCGCCGGTGTGCGCAATCTGCGCCCCGACGTCGACTCCGAGGAAAATCTGGTTGAGCGGTCCGCTCGATGTGATCGTCTGGAATACGGTTTCCGGCGCCTGGACGAAATCGCCCTTGGCCGACGCGACATTCGTTGCGCCCAGTGCCGCTGCGCAGGCGAATAGCGTTCCCCATGCGCGGCGCGCGGCACCCGCACGCACCTCTGTGTGCTTGATCATGGCTGGCTCTCCCTCTAGCCCGCACCGATCTTAGGTTCCCGATCGTAAATGTGCAACGCAGTTCACACTTTTGGCCATTGACAGTTGTGACGCGGGACCGCGTGGAACAGTGCGGTGCCGGATCACAGGCGCACTGTTCCGTTACGGCAACAGCACAGCGGACAGTGTGTAATGAAAAAATAACGGTCGTGTCGGTCCGAACCTCCGCCGCCATTGGTGCGATGCAGCAGAATTCGCGCTGAGGCCGCTTCTCATCGATATCTCGGCATGCTTCGGCGCAGCATCCGGGTCACTGGCATGCAACGTGCTCACAGAATGCCGCTTCATTACGCGGAGGAGGACATTCACATGCACGAGCAGCAAGGCGTGACCAAAAGACTGCCCCGTTCCGATGAACGACGCCCACTCCGCAACACGCCGCTTCGCCTGGCGCTGCAGGGGGCGGGACTCCTCGTGGCCGCGCTGTTTGCGGCGAGCGCGGGCGCGGTCGGGCTCCAGGGTGACGGCTGGACCGTCGACGTGGGCGGCATCGTCAATGCGTACTACACCGCGACCAGCTGCTCCGGCGACAACGTCGGCGGACCTGCGCTGGCGAGCAGGGCGCTTGGATGCGCCGGCGAGGACCACAAGACTTCGATCGGAAACGGTCTCCTGCCGAGCGGTCTGATCACGAAGTTCAAGACCCAGCAGGGCGGCTACGACATCGGCGGCACCGTGGGCATCATGGTCCACGCGGCCACTTCGTCCGGCGTCGCGACCAACACGAACGTCGACGTGCGCCAGGCCTTCTTCACGATCGGCACGCCCGAGATGGGCACCGTGAAGATCGGCCGCGACTACGGCATCTTCGGCGCCAACGCGATCCTCAACGACATGACGCTGCTCGGCGCCGGCGCGCCGACGCAGGCCACTCAGCGCGGACGTGTCACGCTCGGCCACATCGGTGCCGGCTACACGTACCTCGACAACTACGGCCAGATGTCCTACGTGTCGCCGACGTGGGGCGGCGGCTTCACGTTCACCGCAGGTCTCATGAGCCCGGTCGACGCGAGCGTCTACTCGTCGAAGAACTACCCGCAGGTCCAGGCCCAGCTGCAGTACTCGAACGAAACGGTCAAGATCTGGGTTGGCGCGAAGACGCAGCGCTTCTTTGCCAACGCATTCGTGCCGGCGCCGGATCCGAACAATCCGAGCCAGACGTTCGTCGTCACGCCGGATCAGGACTTCAACGAGAACTCGGCGGAGATCGGCGCAGTGTTCACGGCCGGCGGCTTCAGCTTCCTGGCCAACTACCAGAACGGCAACGGCATCGGCATCCTGTCCGACGGCGACGAAGGCGACATCCGCGGCGTGAACTATCTGGTGCAGGGCACCTACAAGTTCACCGACAAGTCGAAGTTCGGCATCAGCTACGGCAAGAGCAAGAACGACGACAGCAACAACTACAACGATGTGCTCAACGCCAGCTTCAAGTCGAACGAGAACCTGACGCTGGGCTGGTACTACGCGCTGACCAGCAGCATCACGCTCGCGGCCGAAGTCGGCGAGACGCGCTCGAAGGACTATCTCGACCAGGAAGCCAAGCAGTACGGCGGATCGTTCGGCGGCATCATCTTCTTCTGACCTGACAGAAATGCGCCCTGTCCGCCTCGCGCGCCGTCCTTAGCCTCGACGGCGCGCGAGACGGTTTGACCAGGACCCCGAGTCGCAGGGCGCGCATTTTTCGAGTCACCAGGTGGAAATCGTCCCGGCGCAAGCCGGGATTTTTTTGCGCACGCGCCGCTAGGTCGAGACGGCCAGACGCTCGCCCCGATAGACGGCGGCGGTCACGACATAGACCACGAGCGCCGCCATCGTCGTGCAGACGAAGCAGAGCGCAAGTTGTCCCGCCGCCACCTCGTCGCCGCGCATCAGCCGCGTGATCGTGATCTGCTGGCCCATCAGCGGCACCGCGTACATCCAGGTCTCGGTCTTCACCGGAAACAGCGACAGCAGCATGGTCGGCACCGCCGGCACCAGCATCAGCAGCGAAAGATACGTCTGCGCTTCGCGGAAGCTCTTCGCGAACGCGGACGCGAGGGTCTGCAGCGTCGCCACCAGAAAGACCAGCGGCAGCATCATCAGCGTCGTGGTCAGCGCGAAGTGGAGGCCGATATCGAGAGTCATGCCGAGCTTCTCGGTCGGCAGCCAGCGCCCGACCAGCGAGAACGCGAGCATGCCGAGCAAGAGGCTGGTCAGCGCGAACGTGCTGGTTGCGGCGAGCTTGCCGATCAGGATGTGCGAGCGCGAGACCGGATTCACGAACAGCGGCTCGAGCGACTGGCGCTCGCGCTCGCCCGCGGTCGTGTCGATCGCGAGCGCCATGCCGCCGATGAACGCGCCGAGAATGAAGAAGTACGGCAGCATCGCGAACAGCGTGCCGCTGCGCGTCTGCGCGGTGGACTGGTCGCGGTCCGCGACGACGAACGGCCGCACCACGGCCGGCGAAATACCGCGCGCGAGCAAGCGCAATCCGCCGGTCCGCTGCGCGTAGCTCTCCAGCGCGCCGCGCAGCCGGCCGACCGACCCCTGCGCATCGCGCTGCGAGGCGTCGTAGATCAGCTCGACCTGCGCCGGCTCGCCAGCGCGCCAGCTGTCGGCGAAGGTGGCCGGAATGCGCAGCACGAGATCGGCGTCGCGTTCGCGCACGGCGCGCTCCGGGTCGGCCGCCGCCGGTTTGATCACGATGTTCTGCTGCGCCAGCGCAGCGAGGAGGTTCGGCGCGTACTCGGCGCCGATCACCGGGACCGGCAGCGGCTTCTCGGCCTTGTCGAGCTCGCGCGTGACGACCGCGTTGATGATCAGCACGAAGATCGCCGGCGCGAGCAGCGGGCCGGTGAACAGCGTATTGATGATCGTGCGCCGGTCGCGCAGGTTCTCGCGGACTTCCTTGAGGAACACGATCAGCGCGGGATGCCCGAACAGTGTCTTCACGCGGAGAGGCCCTCTTCCGAGCCGATGACCTGGACGAATGCATCCTCCAGCGTCGTCGCTCCGGTTGCCGCGAGCAGCGCAGCCGGCGTCGCGTCGGCGACGACACGACCGCGCGCGATCACGATGATGCGGTCGCAGAGCGTCGCGACCTCCTGCATGATGTGGCTCGAAAACAGCACGCACCGGCCTTCGCGCTTGAGCTGCAGCATGAACGTGCGCATCGCGCGCGTCGCCATCACGTCGAGACCGTTGGTCGGCTCGTCGAGCAGCACGTTGCGCGGATCGTGCACGAGCGCGCGCGCGATCGCGGTCTTGACGCGCTGGCCCTGCGAAAATCCTTCCGTGCGTCGATCCGCGAAGTCGGCCATGTCGAGCGCGCCGATCAGCGCGTCGGCGTGCGCCTGCGCGGTTGCAGCGTCCAGGCCCTGCAGATCGGCGAAGTAGGCGATGTTCTCGCGCGCGGTCAGGCGTTTGTACAGGCCGCGCGCATCGGGAAGCACGCCGAGGCGGCGGCGCACGGCGGTCGGGTCGTGCGCCGCATCGATGCCATCGACGCGCACGCGGCCGGCGTCCGGTGTCATGAGCGTGTAAAGCATGCGCAATGTCGTCGTCTTGCCGGCGCCGTTCGGTCCGAGCAGGCCGGTGATCTCGCCGTCGCGCGCGACGAACGTGACATCGTCGACCGCCCTGACCGTTCCGAACGATTTGGCGAGACCGTCCGCCTCGATCATGGCGCGGCTCCGTTGTAGTCGAGAAACGCCGGCGTCGGGCCGAAGTCGTTAAGGCAAGTCGTGTCGAGCGCCTTCGCATCGAGCGTCTCGACGAAACGGCCGACGAGCCGCGGCAGGCAACCGCGTGCGAGGACGCTGTGGCCCTGGCCTTTCGCGAGCAGTTTGCGGCCGTTCGGCAGGCCCTTGAGTATCGCGTCGGCGTAGCGCGGCGGCGTGACCGGATCGAGCTCGCCCGCGAGCACGAGCGCGGGCTTGTCGCTGTGCATCGGCGCGTGGAAGTCGGCGGACCGCGTGCCACGCGGCCAGATCTCGCACTGCGCGCGGATCACGCGTACCAGCGCATCGCCGAGGATCAACTGCGCGTCCTGCGGCCGCGGCTCGAGAAGGTCAGCATCCTCTGCGCAGATCACCGAAAGCTGCATGGCGTTTCCTTCGAGGTCCGCGAGCTCCTCGTTGAGCACTTCGGCTTGCGCGACGAGCGGCGCGTAATCGCCCTTCAACGCGCGATCGATCGTCAGCGGCAGCAGTGCGCTCGTTTCCGCGGAATAGGCGAACATGCGCACCAGCGCCGCGAGCGTCAGCGCGTTCAGCGGCTTCTTTTCCAAGCCGAACAAGTGCGGCTCCCGCAGCTCGACGTCGATGGGCCTGGCAGCGAGCGCATCGCGCAACTTGTACAAGCTCGCGTAGGGATCGCCGAATGCCTTCGAGCAGGCGGGCGTTTGCACGCACGCGTCGAACTGGCGCTTCACCGCGTCGTCGAGATTCATCGCAAACTCGGAGCCGAGCACGAGCTCGTTCGGCACCGCGCTGTCGAGCACGATGCTTCGCACCGCATCGGGATAGCGACGCAAGTATTGCTGGGCGACGCGCGTTCCGTACGAGACTCCGACGAGATCGAATTCCGGCGCGCCGAGCGCCTGTCGTACCGCATCGAGATCGCGCAGCGCGGCACCCGTCGTGTATTGCGAGGGATCGGCATCGCGGGCGATCTCGGCGAGACAGCTCCGCGTCAAGGTTCGCACCGTGTCGAGATTGATCTCGCTGACCGCGGCGGTGTCGAAGTCGGTCGGATTCGCCCTGCACGTGAGCGGATGCGAGCCGCCCGTGCCGCGCTGGTCGAGCAGCAGCACGTTGCGATGCCGCAGCAGCGGCGCAAAGCCGTTCGCGACCTGCGCGTAGGACTCCGTTGCCGCCTGCCCCGGACCGCCCGCGAGCAACACGACGAGATCACGCTCGGCGACCTGCGCGTCACTGCGCACGAGCGCGAGCTTGAGGTCAATCTGGCGCCCGTCGGGTTTATCCCAGTCTTCCGGCACGAGGAACGGCGTGCAGAACGCCGCGGTCGTCGCCGCCGAGTTGCGTCGATCGAGCTCGCACGGCGCGAACCGGAGGCGACCCAGCCGGAACCCGCTCACGCCCCGAGCCTCCACGATGCGATCGCCGGCCTGCGAAACGGTCACGGATTCGGCGGTCGGACGCATCCAGTGCCAACCGATCGCGACGACACCGATCGCGACGACGAGAATCCTCAGCAACGAGCGCTTCGTCATCGTCACTTTCCGGGCTGGAAGATCGTTTCGATCGACTTGTGGAACAGGCGCGCGATGCGAAACGCGAGCGGCAGGCTCGGATCGTAGCGGCCCGTTTCGATGGCATTGACGGTCTGGCGCGACACGGCCAGCCGATCGGCCAGATCGGCCTGCGACCAGCCGTGCGCTTCGCGCAGCTCGCGCAATTCGTTATGCATGGCCGGTTCCGAGGCTTCCGCCCGGCGGCGTCGATTCGGCGACGAACGACACCGCGAAATTCATGCGCGCAACACGCTAATGTAAAGGATGCTTGACATCACTCTAGGCGACGCGGCCTGCACTGTCAAGGATGCTTTACATCGCGCGCGGTGCGCGTCGCGATGTGACGCGCGCTGGCGTTCCGCCCTGCGCCGGAGCCGCGAGAGACGTGGTTGGCAAAACACGGCGCTTTGGTCGAAACCCGACCGTCTGCGGCGCGTGAACGTGGATTCGCACACAAAAAAACTGCGAAGTGCGTCACATATCGACAGTTTGCCGTTTCAGCCGGGATCGCGACTGTCAGAAACCATCCGCCGATCCACTTGGCACAGCGCTTGCTCAAACCCCCGTACCTGCAACCCGTGCGATGTCGAAAGGACCTCGACCCGCTCGCGAATTCAGGGACCCACAACTGAATCCCAAGGGGGGATACTGAAATGAGCATCAAGATCAAGGCTACTGCGGCACTCGTCCTGGTCACGTTCGGCCTCGCGTCGACCAGCCTTCTCAATGCAGCGACCGTCACGAACACCATGCCGGTCAAGATCACGATCCAGAACGCCTGCAACATCTCGACGACGGCGCCGACCACGCTGGACTTCGGCACGCAGGGCCCGCTGGTCGCCAACGTCGATCAGACGGCAACGATCACGGTGACCTGCACCACCGGCGCGTCCTACAACGTCGGCCTCGACGGCGGCGGCGGCGGCAACATCAACACGCGTCGCATGATCAACGGCACGAACACCGTCGGTTATCAGCTGTACCGCGACAACGCGCGCACGAACGTCTGGGGCGTCACGATCGGCACCGATACCGTCGCCGGCACCGGCAACGGCACGGCGCAGACGCTCACGGTGTACGGCCGCGTGCCTCCGCAGACGACGCCGCCCGCGGCGGTCTACAACGATACGGTCAACGTGACCGTAACGTACTGACGCGGACGCCCTGAGATGTGCTCGCCCACGCTCTCGCGGGGGATCGTCCTCGCCTGCCTGCTCGCGGCTGCTGCTGACGCCTCCGCGAGCGGGCTGCAGATCGCACCGACCAGCCTCGCGCTCGCGCCGGCTGGTCCGGCCCAGGCTCTGTGGCTCACCAATACCGGTGATCACGAGCTGCGCGCACAGGTGCGTGCGTTCCACTGGTCGCAAGCCAGCGGGCACGACGAGCTCGAAGCGACGCAGGCGCTGGTCGCAAGCCCGCCGATGCTCAGCATTCCACCGGGCGGGCGTCAGCTCGTCCGCGTGATCCGCACCGGTCCGGCCGCCGCGTCCGGCGAGCAGACGTATCGACTGCTCGTCGACGAGCTGCCGCTCGGCAGCGACGGCAACGCCGCCAAGCAAACCAGCGTGCAATACGTGCTGCGCTATTCGGTGCCGGTCTTCGTCGGCACCTCAGGCACACCTTCGCTGCAGTGGTCGACCGCGATCGATCACGACGGCCTCAGGATCGAGATCCGCAACAGCGGCAGCGCACACGCGCAGGTCTCGGCGCTGAGTCTGTCTCAACCGGGCGCCGCGCCGGTCGAGCTCGTGCCGGGCTTGCTCGGCTATGTCCTGCCCGGAGCCACGATGCACTGGACGGTGGCGCTGCCGGCCGGGACGAACACCCAGAACGCCAGCCTCAAGGCCCTGATCAATGGCGAACCGACCGACCAGACGCTCACGCCTGGCGCGCCGACTCGCTAGCGGCCTGCTGATCTTCGCGGTCGCTTGCGATGTCCTCGCGGAGGCGCCGGATGCCGTCGTCGAACCGCAGAACGCGATCGACGTGATCGCCGATGCCGGCGGCGGACCCGGAGGCGCCGGCGGTGAGGTGCTCTATCTCGAAGTCGTGATCAACGGCAACGAGACGCAGAAGCTCGCCGGTTTTTCGCGTGTCGACGGCAGCCTGCACGTCGGTTCGGACACGCTGCGCCAGCTTGGCTTCCGCATCGCCGAGAACAGCGGCTCGAGCGTCGACCTCGGCGCAATGCCCGGCATCAGCTATCGCTACGACGAAAGCCGCCAGCGCGTCGAGATCGACGCCGGCGGCGACGTGCTCGATCAGTCGCGCAATGTGCTCAACGCGCCGGTCGCGGAGATTCCGCAGCCACGCGCGTCGAATGGTCTCCTTCTGAACTACGATCTCTACGGCACGCGCGACAACGATTCCAACAGCGGCCTCGCGGCGTACGGCGAGCTGCGCTGGTTCGGCGCGCTCGGCGTGCTGAGCAACACCTGGCTCGGCCGCGCCACCGATTCGCCCGGCAGCGACACGCAGGCCGATTCCAATCGGCTCGATACGACCTGGACCTATTCGTTCGTCGATTCGGCCAATGTGCTGCGCGTCGGCGATTCGATCACCGGCAGCCTGCCGTGGACGCGCGCGACACGCTTCGGCGGGATCCAGCTGCAGCGCGATTTCGCGTTGCAGCCCGACCTCATCACGTTCCCGATTCCGCAGTTTCTCGGTCAGGCCGCGGTGCCGTCGACGATCGATCTCTACGTGAACGGCCTGCGCCGCTACAGCGGCGATGCGCCGGCCGGCCCGTTCCAGCTCGGCGCCGTGCCGATCGTCAACGGCGCCGGCGAAGCGCAGGTGGTGGTGACGGATGCGCTCGGCCGCCAGACAACGTACGACTTTCCGTTCTACACGACGAGCCAGCTGCTTCGGCAAGGCCTCAGCGACTACTCGCTCGATCTCGGCTTCGTGCGCCGCAACTACGGCATAGCCTCGTTCGACTACGGCAGCGATCCTGCGGGAAGCGCCGTGTATCGCCGCGGCATGACCGACTGGCTCACGCTCGAAGCGCACGGCGAGACGATCTCCGGCCTCGTCAACGGCGGCGGCGGCGGCTCCATGCAGATCGGCGCCGGCGGCGTGCTCACCGGCTCCTATGCCTACAGCAGCTGGCACGGCAGCGACGGACATCAGGGCGAGCTCGGCTACAGCTGGCGCAACACCTGGTTCAACTTCGCGGTCGACAGCATGCGCAGTTTCGGCGACTACCGTGATGTCGCTTCGTTGTACGGCCCGCCGCCGGCGCGCCGTACCGATCGCGTTTTGGTCGGCGTCACGTACGCGCCGGTCGGAAGCTTCGGCGCGAACTACGTCGAGCTCGCCTATCCCGGCCAGCAGCGCTCGCGGTTCGCCAGCGCGTTCTACTTCCGTTCGTTCGGCTCGCGCTTCTCGCTGAGCTTGAGCGTCAACCAGAACCTCGACGATCACAGCGATCGCACCGCGTTCCTCGGTCTGTCGATGAGCTTCGGCGACAACGAGTCGGCGAGCCTCTCCGCGCAGCACGACAGCCGCGGCAACTACGCGGCGGTCGACGTGAGCCGGCCGATCTCTCCGGACGGCGGCTACGGCTGGCACGTGCGCGCCCAGGACGGCGACGGCCTCGACGGCGGCCAGGCGGAGTTCGGCTATCGCGGAGACCACGCGCAGACGCTCGTCGGCGCGCAGACGCTCAACGGCAACACGCTCGGCTACGCCGAGCTCTCCGGCGCGCTGGTCTTCATGGACAACCATCTTTTCACCGCGCGGCGCATCGACGATGCGTTCGCGGTCGTCGCGACCGGCGCGCCCGGAGTGCCGGTCACGCTCGAGAACCGCGTGATCGGCGAGACCGACTCCAGCGGCGACCTTCTGATCACGCCGCTCAACGCCTATCAGCGCAACCGCGTCGCGATCGACCCGATGCGCCTGCCGGCCGATACGCACATCGAACGCGTCGACGACGAGATCGTCCCGGCCGATCGATCGGGGGTTCTCGTGAACTTCCGCGTCGAGCCCATGCAGGCGGCGTCGGTCGTGCTGCACGATGCGCACGGCGAGCCGGTGCCGCTCGGCAGCTCGGTCGAGTTGAACGGCGATGCCGCCGCCACCGTGATCGTCGGCTATGACGGAACCGCCTACCTCGAAGGCGTCAAGCCGCACAATGCGCTGCGCGTGCATACGCCCGCCGGCGACTGTCTCGTCCGCTTCGATTACCGCTATCAGGCCGGCAGCGTGCCGCTGGTCGGCCCGCTGGTCTGCAGCAAGGAGTCGCCATGATGTGCGCCGTCCGCTTCTGTCTGCTCGCACTCGTGCTTCTGATCTTCGCTGCCGCGTTGCCGCGTGCCGCCAGCGCGCAATCGATCTCGTGCTCGGCGACGATGACCAACGTGACGTTCGGCAACGTCAATCCGCAGTCGAGCCAGACCGACGCGAACGCGACGCTCAACTACACGTGCACGAACTCGTCGCTGTTGACGACGCGCTATGCGACGGTCTGCTTCAGCATCGGCGACGGCGCGCAGGGTGGCGGCAACTCGAACCCGCGCCGGATGCAGGACGGCGCCGCCGACCCCTTGTATTTCCAGCTGTTCCAGGATCCGACCCACACGACCGTCTGGGGCAGCTCCTTCTTCGGCGTGAACACGCCGGTGCAAATAAACGTCACGATACCGGCGCGAGGAACGGTGTCCGGCTCGGCGACGATGTACGGACGCGTCGTCGGCGGACAGACGACGGCGATTCCGGGCTCGTACCAGGACCAGTTCAACGGCAACCATACGGCGCTGACCATCAACGAAAGCGGGTCGAGCCCGCCCGGGAGCTGCTCGACCTCGATCCTGTCGACATTCCCGTTCACGGTCACCGCGACCGTCGTGTCGCAGTGCTCGGTGTCGGCGACGACGCTCGATTTCGGCACGGTCGGATTGCTGCTCGCAAATACGGATGGCGCCTCGACCGTGACGCTGCAATGCGCGAGCGGCGTCGCCTGGCAGGTCGGGCTCGACAACGGACAGCACGCGAGCGGAAACACGCGACGCCTGCAGGGACCGGGCGGGCTCGTGACCTACGAGCTTTATCGAAACACGCAACGCACGCAGCGCTGGGGCAACACGCTCAACACCGACACCGTTGTGGGT
>DAISJF010000011.1:0-13784 GCA_036821625.1 Rhodanobacteraceae bacterium | reverse complement strand
CGACCGAACATCGCGCAGCGCTTCATGTCGCACTGCGCGCGCCGCGCGGCGAGCGCATCGTCGTCGACGGCCACGATGTCGTGCCGGACGTGCACGCGGTCCTCGATCGTATGACCCGCTTCGCCGAACAGGTTCGCAATGGCAGATGGACCGGCCACTCGGGCAGGCGCATCCGCAACGTCATCAACATCGGCATCGGCGGCTCCGACCTCGGCCCGGTGATGGCGTACGAGGCGCTGCGGGCCTACAGCCTTCGCGAGATGACCTTTCGCTTCGTCTCCAACGTTGATGGCACGGATTTCGCCGAGGCGACGCGCGATCTCGATGCCGCGGAAACGCTCTTCATCATCTGCTCCAAGACGTTCACGACGCTCGAGACCCTGACCAACGCACACGCGGCGCGCCAATGGTGCCTCGATGCGCTCGGCGACGAGACCGCGATCGCGAAGCATTTCGTGGCGGTCTCCACCAATGCCGAAGCGGTGCGCGCGTTCGGCATCGACCCCGCGAACATGTTCGGATTCTGGGACTGGGTCGGCGGCCGATACTCGATGGATTCGGCGATTGGCCTGTCGACGCTGATCGCGATCGGACCCGGACATTTCCGCGCGATGCTCGACGGCTTCCACGCGATGGACGTGCACTTCCGCTCGACGCCGTTCGAACGCAACCTGCCCGTGCTGATGGGAATGCTGGCGATCTGGAACGCGAATTTTCTCGATGCGGCGACCGTCGCGGTGTTGCCTTACGAGCAGTACCTCAAACGGTTCCCGGCCTACCTGCAGCAGCTCACCATGGAAAGCAACGGCAAGCACGTGACGCAGGCGGGCGCCGTCGTGGACTACGAAACGA
This sequence comes from Rhodanobacteraceae bacterium, assembly GCA_036821625.1. GTDB lineage: Bacteria > Pseudomonadota > Gammaproteobacteria > Xanthomonadales > Rhodanobacteraceae > Dokdonella_A. Next base: position 12,932 of record DAISJF010000011.1, on the reverse strand, counting down.
GCCCGGTCTACTGGGGCGAACCCGGCACGAACGGACAGCATTCCTTCTACCAGTTGCTGCATCAGGGCACGCGAATCGTTCCCTGCGATCTGATCGGATTTGGCGTGCCGCTGAATCCACGACCCGCCGCATTCGAAGAAGCGTCGCCGGGCAGCGACCAGCACGATCTCCTGATCGCAAACCTGATCGCACAGGGCGCAGCGCTGGCGTTCGGCAAGACCGCCGAAGAAGTACGCGCCGAAGGTACGCCCGAGGCGCTGGTGCCGCACCGCACGCTGGAGGGCAATCGTCCGAGCACGACGCTGCTGATCGAGAAGCTGACGCCGCACGCGCTCGGAACGCTGGTTGCGCTCTACGAGCACAGCGTCTTCGTGCAGGGCGCGATCTGGGACATCGATTCGTTCGATCAATGGGGCGTCGAGCTCGGCAAGCAGCTGGCGAAGAAGACCGCGGCCGAAATCGTCGCAGACGAAGGGAGCGCGCTTGCCCACGACAGTTCCACCGATGCGTTGATCCGCCGCTATCGCACACTGCGCGCGAGGCGCAATCCGGAGGCCGCGACATGACCCGCCAGATCAGTCCGCTGGCCGGCAAGCCTGCGCCGCGATCGATCCTCGTCGACGTGCCGCGGCTGCTGGCGGCGTATGCGGATCTCAAGCCCGATGCGTCCGAGCCCTCGCAGCGCATCGCGTTCGGAACCTCGGGTCATCGCGGCAGTCCGTTCGAGCGGAGTTTCAACGAGGCGCACATCCTGGCCATCAGCCAGGCGATCTGCGACTACCGCGCGAAGCACGGCATCGATGGCCCGCTGTTCATTGGCGCGGACACGCACGCGGTGTCGGCGCCTGCGTTCGAGAGCGCGCTCGAAGTCCTCGCTGCGAACGGCGTCGAAGCGATGATTTCCGCGGGCGGCGAATTCACGCCGACGCCGGCGGTGTCGCATGCGATCCTGGTTTACAACCGCGGCCGCACGAGCCGTCTCGCCGACGGCATCGTGATCACGCCCTCGCACAATCCTCCCGAGGACGGCGGCTTCAAGTACAACCCGCCCAACGGCGGCCCGGCGGATACGGACATTACCGGTTGGGTTCAGAAGCAAGCCAATGCGCTGCTCGAGAACGACCTCAACGGAGTGAGGCGGATCCCGTTCGCGCGCGCGCGCGCCGCGGGCACGACGCACGAGCACGACTATCTCGACGCTTACGTCGCCGACCTGTCGAACATCGTCGATTTCGAAGTGATCCGCAACGCCGCGCTGCACATGGCCGTCGATCCGCTCGGCGGCGCCGGCGTGCATTACTGGGCGCCGATTGCCGAACGCTACAGGATCGATCTGACCGTCGTCAGCGAAGTCGTCGATCCGCAGTTCGCGTTCATGCCGGTCGACTGGGACGGACGCATCCGCATGGATCCGTCATCGTCCTACGCCATGCAGCGGCTCATCGGGCTCAAGGATCGATACGACGTCGCGTTCGGCTGCGATACCGATCACGATCGCCACGGCATCGTCACGCGCAGCGGCGGTTTGATGGAGCCGAACCATTATCTCTCGGTGCTCATCGACTACCTGTTTCGCCATCGGCCGCGATGGAACGCGCGTGCGGCGATCGGCAAGACGCTGGTGAGCACGGCCCTGATCGACCGCGTTGCGGAACGGCTCGGCCGGCGCTTGTACGAAGTCCCGGTCGGCTTCAAATGGTTCGCGGAAGGCCTGTTCGACGGCTCGCTCGGCTTCGGCGGCGAAGAAAGCGCGGGTGCCTCGCTGCTGCGCCGCGATGGATCGGTATGGGCGACCGACAAGGACGGCATCGTTCCGGCGCTGATCTCGGCCGAGATCACGGCCCGCTGCGGCAAGGATCCCTCCGAACTGTACGACGCTCTCGCGCGCGAGCTCGGCACGCCGGTTTCCGAACGTGTCGACGCGCCGGCGACCGCCGAGCAGAAAACGAGACTGGCAAGCCTCGCGCCGGATCGCGTGCGCAGCGATCGCCTCGCCGGCGAAGCGATCGAGCAGGTGATCGATCGCGCGCCCGGCAACGATGCGCCGATCGGCGGCATCAAGGTGATCGCGGGGAGCGGCTGGTTCGCCGCGCGTCCATCGGGCACCGAAGCGATCTACAAGATCTATGCGGAAAGCTTCAAGGACAGGGCGCATCTCAAAAGCATTCTCGATGAGGCGCAAAGCATCGTCGACGCGGCTCTGTCCGGCGCGTGATCGCGGCGGTGTCCGCAGACAGAAAGGAAAATCCGATGTCGAATCCGATCGACCAACGCTGCATCAACGCACTGCGCTTCCTCTCGGTCGATATGGTGCAGAAGGCGAACAGCGGCCATCCGGGCCTTCCGCTCGGCGCCGCGCCGATGGCCTACGTCTTGTGGACGCGCTACCTCAAGCACAATCCGGCGGATCCCGAGTGGAGCGATCGCGATCGCTTCGTACTCTCCGCCGGACACGGCTCCGCATTGCTGTACAGCCTGCTGCACGTCACCGGCTACGATCTTTCGCTCGACGACATCAAGCAGTTCCGTCAATGGGGCAGCCGCACGCCCGGACATCCCGAGCGCGGTCACACACCCGGCGTCGAAGTGACGACCGGACCGCTCGGACAAGGCCTCGGCAACGCCGTCGGCCTGGCGATCGGCGAGGCGCATCTCGCCGCGCGATACAACCGCGACGGTCACCTGCCGATCGGCCATCGAACCTTTGCGATCGTCAGCGACGGCGACCTCATGGAAGGCGTCGGCTCCGAAGCGGCATCGCTGGCGGGGCACCTCAAGCTCGGCAAGCTGATCTGCCTCTACGACGACAACCAGGTCACGCTTGCGGCCGGCACCGACATCACGTTCTCCGAGGATCGGGCGAAGCGCTTCGAGGCGTACGACTGGCAGACGATCCGCGTCGATGACGGCAACGACATCGATGCGATCGCTGCGGCGCTGGAGGCGGCCTGTGCCGAGACGGCGCGGCCTTCGCTGATCCTCGTGCGCACGCATCTCGGCTACGGCTCTCCCGAGCAGGACAGCTACAAGGCGCACGGCTCGCCGCTCGGGGCCGAGAATGTCAAGAAAACCAAGCAGGCGCTCGGATGGCCAGTCGATCCGCCGTTTCTGCTGCCGGAGGATGTGCTGGCGCATTTCCGTCAAGCGCTCGCGCGCGGCGCGGAAGCAGAGGCCGCGTGGAAGAAGCGCTTCGATGCCTATGCGAACGCATTTCCGGATCTCGCCCGGGAATTGCGCGACCGTCTGAGCGGAGAACTGCCCGATGGCTGGAACGCCGCCGTTCCTTCGTTTCCCGCGGACGCGAAAGGCATGGCGACGCGCGTCGCCGGCGGCAAGGTCATGAATGCGATCGCGCCGAGATTGCCGGCGCTTTGCGGTGGCTCGGCCGATCTCGATCCCTCCACGCACACGGCCCTGCGCGATCTCGGCGACTTCGAGGCGGGCGCGAAACCGCACGCCGACATGGAAGGCTCGTCGGGCGGAGGCTGGACCTATGCCGGCCGCAATCTGCACTTCGGCGTGCGCGAGCACGCAATGGGCTCGATAGCGAACGGTCTTGCCGCGCACGGTGGTTTCATACCGTACGGCGCGACCTTCCTGATCTTTTCCGACTACATGCGCCCGCCGCTGCGACTGGCGGCGCTTTCGCGGTTGCACGTCGTGCACGTGTTCACGCACGACAGCATCGCGCTCGGCGAGGACGGACCGACCCACCAGCCCGTCGAGCAGCTGGCAAACCTGCGCGCCATTCCGCAGCTCACGCTGATCCGCCCCGCGGATGCGAACGAGACGGCGGTTGCGTGGCAGGTCGCGCTCGAGACACGCGGCCGACCCGTCGCGCTCGCATTGAGCCGACAGGACGTGCCGACCCTGGATCGCACTCGCTGCGCAAGCGCCGAAGGAGTGCGCCGCGGCGCCTACGTGCTCAGCGACGACGAGCAACGCGTGCCCGAGCTGATCCTGATTGCGAGCGGCTCGGAAGTCGCGCTGATCGTGCAGGCTGCCGAGCGCCTGCGCAGCGAAGGCGCCGCCGTGCGCTGCGTTTCGATGCCGAGCTGGGATCTCTTCGAAGCGCAAACGCAGGCGTATCGCGACCATGTATTGCCGCCGCGCGTATGGCGACGGCTCGCGGTCGAGCTCGGCGCAGGGCAGGGATGGGAACGTTACATCGGCGAGCGCGGCGCGATGCTCGGCGTGCAACGATTTGGCGCGTCGGCGCCCGCCGGGGTCATCCTGCGCGAATTCGGTTTCACGGCGGACAATGTGGTGGCGAGGGCGAAGGCGCTGCTGGCGGCGTAATCGAGTCGGCCGACACGTTGCGCATCGTTGCGCCGCCGCGTCACGAAAGCAGGCTCGCGCCGAGCAATACGTCGACGCCGGATGATGGGCGGATGGCCGCCGCGGGAATGTCCTCGCCCGAGCGCCAGCGGCGCACGGCGTCGCGCTTGGCGTCGCCCTCGATCAGGAACAGCGTCGCGCGGGCGCGGCTGAGCCGCGCGGCGGTCAGCGACACGCGTTCGGGCGGAGGCTTCGGCGCATCGAACACGGCGACGACGTCGTCGGTCCGGACGGCTTCGGGATGTCCGGGAAACAGGCTCGCGACGTGTCCATCCTCGCCGAGCCCGAGCAGCACGAGGTCGAATTCGCCGACGTCGCGCAGCGTTTGCGCGTACGAGCGCGCACCCGCCCCGGCGCCGAGCTCGGCCGGTATCGGATGGCGCTGCGCGGGCGGAATCGCCACGTGATCGAGCCATGCCTGCGCGGCCATCACGCTGTTGCGTTCCGCATCGTCGGGCGCGACGCAGCGTTCGTCGCCGAAATAGATGTGCCAGCGCGACCAGTCGGCGTCCGCGTCCGCCAGACTGCGATACAGCGCGCGCGGAGTATTTCCGCCGGCGAGGACGATGACGAACCGGCCGCGCATCTCGATGGCGGCGGCTGCGGCGGCGATGATGCGCCGCCGTGCGTCGGCGCGCAGCGCGGTGGCGTCCGCGAATGCGAACCAGCGCACTCGGGTGCCGCCGATCCTCGTCTCCGAGCCGGTCACGCTCACTCTTTCCTGATGGGGTGGCCGCCGAATTCGTTGCGCAGCGCCGACAGAAGCTTGTCGGAGAAGGAATCGGCGTCGCGCGAGCGCAGCCGCTCGATCAGCGAAAGCGCAATGACCGGAGCCGGCACGTCGAGATCGATCGCTTCGTTCACGGTCCAGCGTCCCTCGCCGGAATCCGGAACGTACGGCGCGATGCCGTGCATCGTCGGGCTCTGGCGCAGTGCGTCGGTGAGAAGGTCGAGCAGCCACGATCGCACGACGCTGCCCTCGCGCCAGATCTCGCCGATCTGATGCAGGTCGAGGGAAAACGCCTGCTTGTGCCGCAGGATCGAAAAACCTTCCGCGTATGCCTGCATCAAGCCGTATTCGATGCCGTTGTGGATCATCTTGGTGAAGTGGCCGGCGCCGGACGGGCCGACGCGGCCCCAGCCCTTGTCCTTCGCCGGCGCGAGCGTTTCGAAGATCGGACGCAAGGCTTCGACGGCCTGCTCGTCGCCGCCGATCATCATGCTGTAGCCTTCCTCGAGCCCCCAGATGCCGCCGCTGGTGCCGCAGTCGACGTAGTTGAGGCCGTTGCCGGAGTACGCAGCGGCTCTGCGAAGCGTGTCCTTGTAGTTGGAGTTGCCGCCGTCGACGACCGTATCGCCGCGTGCGAGCAATGGCTGCAGCGTGGCGACGGTGTCGTCGGTGATTTTTCCCGCCGGGATCATCAACCAGATCGCGCGCGGTGCGTGCAGCAAGGCAACGAGCTCTTGAAGGGATTCGGCAGACGCTGCGCCCTGCGCTTCGATGGACTTGCGCGCATCGGAATTCGGATCGAAGCCGGTAATCTTGTGACCGCCGCGCCGCAGGCGCTCCGCCATGTTGGCGCCCATGCGTCCGAGTCCCACCATGCCGATTTCCATTGTTCGCTCCGTCGTGGATGAGCACGCCCGCAAAAATTTCCTGCCGCAGGCGTCAGTCAGGCTCCGCATCATGCGTGTCGAGCCAGCCGCCCGCGAAACCGGCACGGCGCAGGCCGCGCGCGATGCAGGCGACGCCGCGCATGAGCTCCCAGGGCATTCCGCTGCGATGATTCTCGATCATCAGCACGATCGGGCCCAGGTTGAGGCCGAAACAGTACGGCGATGTCCAGCCGTCCGCACCATCGGCGCGCGACGCGTCGACAAAAGTGCGGTTGAAGCTCGCCTTGAATCCGCACGGATGCTGCTCGTGCAGCTGCAGGCGATGCATGAAATGGTGCAGCGTCGGCAGCACGATGTCCGGAGCGAACGGGAGCGAGGCGACGACCGCCCACGGCGCCACCGTTCCGTCGTCGATGCCGAACGGCGCGCCGCGGCCCTCGTAGTCGTAAAACTGGCGCACGACGCCATCGACCTTCAGCGTCGCGGGTCCCGGGCCGTCGCTGGCGGTGATACCCCAGCAGTCCGCGCCGTAGGCCTTGAAGGCCAGCGGGTTGTCGATCGCATAGCGTTGCTGGATCCGCGTCGCCCGGCGCGTGTTCTCGAAGTAGTCGATCCCCTTCGCGCGCATGAAATCGTCCTGGATGCCGCGAAAATCGATCCAGATGTGCGAGAGCTGGTGCGTGAACAGCGGCGCCGAGTATAGATAGTCGATGTCGTAGGAGCGCTTCCACTCATACGTAGCGGCCCAGGCGGCAAACGTGCTGGGCGGCAGGGCGTGCGTCGGGGAACCGAGCGCGAGCACGTAAAGCAGCAAGCCCTCGTCGTAGCCCTGCCATTTATAGGGAATGAAGCCGGTCTCGGGCCGCCAGCCGTGGCGGATGGTCCCGTCGGGGGCTTGCGCCCACGGCCAGTCAACGCGTTCGCACAGCGAACGGGCAAGCTCTCGGATGCGGCGCTGCGGAGCGGTGTCGTCGTCGAAATACGCGGCGGCCGTGAGCATGCCGGCGATCAGGAACGCGCTGTCGACTGTCGATATCTCGCAGTTCCACACGCGGCGCCCGCTGTGCATGTCGAGGAAGTGATAATAGAAACCCCGGTAGCCGCTCGCGTCGGGTGCGGTTCCCTGCGGACTTGCATCGAAGAACGCGAGCGTGGCCAGCGTGCGCTCGATCGCGGCCTGCCTGCTCATCATGCCGCGCTCGACGGCGATCGGATAGGACGCGAGCGCAAGACCGGTCGCCGCGATGCTGGATGGCCAGTTCTCCGCATCCTTGTCGCGGACGAGACCGTTCGCAGGATTTGTCTGCTGCATGAAATAGCGGAAGGCTCTTTCCTGCAGATGCTGCAGGTGCAGCTCTGAAACGGATTGGATGACGGGCGTAGAACGCAAGGGTTGGCACCTGATCTGTGTCCGGCGACGGGGCGCCGGAATCGGGCGGACCTATGGTCCCGCATCTTAGACCGGCCGGCCAACGCGAAACTTGAGGAGATGTAAAGCGTGGCCGGTGCTGCGGCTAACGAGCGCTGGCGATCATCCCGACAAGGAACGGACGCGATGCGCTGCGGTCACCATCGATGGCCGCGCGTCGCTTCACGAAGAAAATTGATTGGAAAACGAAGCGACCCGTGCGCGCGCGGGGGCGACGGTCTGGCGCACGTTTCCCTGCGGGACACGAACGAGCCGGCGCAGCAGCCCCGGCGGACAGCGCCCGTCGAGATTCAGGCGAGACCAGAGCTCAACGCGTCGACGCAGAAGAAAATACCGTTTCATGCGCAATGTCCGTCCCTCAATCCATTGCACATCGGTCGATCGAGACCTGGGCTGAATGAAACAGCTCGTGGAGCGCAGGAGTTCAGCGCGCATTGATCGAAGGGCGCGAAGCGGGCTCTGCGCTTGCGCGTATGGACTCGGGAACTCGGCGCCTGTTCTCTGCGTCAGCTCGTCGAAGGCGCGGTCGTACGTGAGGTCCGACGCTTCACATAGACGTGCACGTCGTGGACCGCTCGCTCCGGCGAGAGCGTGATGCTCATGTCGCTCCGGACCACACCGTCGCACTCGACTCGTGACTCGGCGTCGCGCGCCATGCGGATGTGGTACAGCGCCTCGCCGAAACGATAGTCGATCTCGAGCACGCTCCACGAATCGGGAAGACTCGGCTCGAGCAACAACGTCGAGCCGCGACGGCGCAACCCGAGCATCGATTCCACGATGAGACGGTACATCCAGCCGGCGGAGCCCGTGTACCAGGTCCATCCGCCGCGTCCGGTGTGCGGCGAAACGGCGAGCACGTCCGCGGCGATCACGTAGGGTTCGACCTTGTAGGTCTCCACGCCGGTCGGCTGTTGCGCGTGACGCACGGGATTGATCAGCTGGAACAGCTGCCAGGCGCGTTCGATGCGCTTGTCGGCGAAGAAGGCCATCACGGCCCACACCGCCGCGTGCGTGTACTGGCCGCCGTTCTCGCGCACGCCCGGAACGTAGCCGCGGATATAACCCGGATCGGGATCGGCCGTGTCGAACGGCGGCGTCAGAAGGCGGATCAGCCGGCCTTCTTCGTCGACGAGCTGTCGATCGACCGCATCGAGCGCCTGTTCCACGCGCGCGGCGTCCGCGGCGCCCGAGAGCTTCGCCCAGCTCTGTGCGATCGCGTCGATACGGCACTCGCGGTTCTGTGCCGAGCCGAGCGGCGTGCCGTCATCGAAATACGCGCGGCGATACCAGCCTCCATCCCAGCCGTCCTTCTCGAGCGCCCGCTTGAGATCCTCGGCATGGCGACGGCACTTCGCGGCGAATTCGGTGTCGCCGCGCTGTTCGGCGATCGGCTCGAACTCGGCAAGCACAGCGTAGAGGAAGAAGCCCAGCCACACGCTTTCGCCGCGTCCCTGGCGACCGACATTGTTCATGCCGTCGTTCCAGTCGCCGCTGCCCATCAGGGGCAGGCCGTGCGCGCCGGTGCGAAAGCCGTGTTCGATCGCGCGGCGGCAGTGTTCGTAGAGATCACCGGTCTGCGACGAGCGCAGCGGCATGTCGTAATACGATTCCTCGCCCTCGTTGAGCAGGCGACCCTCGAGAAACCCGATGCGCTCACCGAGGATCGCCGCATCGCCCGTGGCCGTGACATAGCGCGCCGTCGCCAGCGGCAGCCAGAGGAAATCGTCTGAGCATTGCGTGCGCACGCCGCGCCCGGCCGGCGGGTGCCACCAGTGCTGCACGTCGCCTTCGATGAATTGGCGCGACGCGCTCAGCACGATCTGTTCGCGCAGGAGAGACGCATCCGCGTGCACCAGCGACATCGCATCCTGCAGCTGATCGCGGAAGCCGAACGCGCCGCCGGATTGATAGAAGCCGCTGCGCGCCCAGAGCCGGCAGCTGATGACCTGGTAGAGGAGCCATCCGTTGGCAAGCACGTCGAACGTCGGATCCGGCGAGCGCACGCTGACCGCGCGAAGCAGGCGCCGCCAGCGCTCCTGGACCGCGTCGAACGACGCCCTCGCCGAACCGTTGCGGCGGAAGCGCTCGACCCGTTTGGTCGCGTCCTGGCGATCCTGGCCGACGCCGAGGCGGAAGATCACGTCGCGCGATTCGCCGTCCGCGAGCTCCACCGGAATCTGGATCGCGCCGCATGGATCCATCGCGGCGCCCACGCGCCCGCTGAGCGACTGGCGCAGCAACGCGGCCGGCCTGCGCAGCGAGCAGTTGCGCCCGATGAATTCGGTGCGATCGCCGCTCAGCGTGCGCTGCGGATTGTCCACATCGAAGAATGCGACCCGATCCGGGAATTCGATGCTGTAGGCGTTGCGTGCCATCAGCGCGCCGGTGTCGTCGAGCTCTGTGACGACGTGCATTGCCGTCCTCTCGCGCAGGTCGCCGAGCACCCATTCGACATAGCCGGTCACAGACAACTTGCGCGCACGTCCCGAATCGTTATGCAGCCGCAGCATGAAAAACTTGACCGGTGCTTCGACATCCACGTGCAGGCGCAGATGGCTGGTTATGCCCGCCTCCATGTGCTCGAAGATGGTGTAGCCGAAGCCATGGCGCACGACGTAGCGTCCTTGCCCAGGCGCCGGCGCGGGCGTCGCCGACCAGAACTCGCCGCTCTCCTCGTCGCGTATGTAGATCGCCTCGCCGCTGGGATCGCTGACCGGGTCGTTGCTCCACGGCGTCAGCCGGTACTCGTGCGCGTTCTCCTGCCACGTGTAGCCCGAGCCGCTTTCCGAAACGACGCAACCGAAATGCGGGTTCGCGATCACGTTGACCCAGGGCAGCGGCGTTTTCTGCGCCTCGTCCACGGAGATGACGTATTCGGTGCCGTCGGCCGTGAAGCCGCCAATGCCGTTCGCGAGCGTGAGCGCCGGCAGCGGGAACGGATGCGATGCCGATCTGGTCAGCCCGATCGCGCGCGAGGCGACGAGGTCGGGCACGACGACATCGCTGCCGATCGCCTTCTCGATGCCGAGCTGTTCCGTCAGCGATCCCGCCTGATCCGAAAGCACCACGCGCGCGACGGATTGCATCAGCACGCGGTCCTCGTGGTTGATCTGCTCGATCGAGCGGACGAAGACGCCGCCCCGCTGCTCGAGCACGGCAGAGTCCGCGCTGGTGCCGACGATGGCCATGATCTCGTCGTGCAGCGCCTGCCGGTAGCCGCCGCGTTCCTCGTTCCAGATGACCAGATCGAAATCCAGCCCTTTCATCCGGCAATAGACATGCGCGTTCACCAGTTGCCGCGCCAGATAGAGGTTTTCGGGACCCGACATCTTGAGCAGCACGATCGGCAGATCGCCCGAAATCGCGTGCGCCCACAGGCCCGGCTGCGCGAGATGATTGCTCGCGATGGTCGACGCTGCGGCCCGCCGTGCCGGATCTGCGTAGAGAATCGCGCCGGCCAGTCTCGCATATGCCTGTGCGTCGACTTCGCTGATGTTGATCTGGCCCAGGGCGATGCGGTTGTGGGTCCAGGCGATCTCGATGGCGCGATCGGCGAGGTGCCGATCTCGGTATTTCTCGACCAGCGCGACGCAGCGGTCTCTGTCCTCGGCGACCCCGATCACGAGATCGATCACGACCGATTGATCGGGCCGCAGTACCAGCCGATGCCGGATCGCCAACACGGGATCGAGAACCGATCCCTGCGTTCCGCGCAACGGCGCGAGGGAGCGAACGGCGACGGGATTCTCCGCATCCTTGCCGCGGCCGAGAAAGCCGAGACGGTCCGATTCGAACGAAGTCTGCAGGGATTCGGCATCGTGCAATGCAAGCAAATGCATCATCCAGCGTTGCGGATCCTCGCTCGAGCGCCGCCGCCGCGTGGCGAGGATCGCGTCGCGGTCTTCGAGGATTTCGGTCTGCACGAACAGATTGCCGAACGCCGGGTGCAGCGAATCGCCGACCCCCGAAGCCAGCACGACTTCGGCGTAGCTCGTTACATCCAGCGTCCGCTCGACGCGCGCGCGATTGGTGATGCGCACGCGCCGGAGCTCGATATCGTCCTCGGGCGACACGACGATCTGCGTATGCGCCTCGATGTCGTCGAGCCGTCGTCGAAACTCGACCGAGGATTCGCTGAAGATCGCCTCGGAATAATCGACCGCAGTCAGCGTCGGCGTCGGCGTATTCGACCAGACCTTGCCGGTCTCGCCGTCGCGCAGATAGCAGAACACGCCCCACGGATCGCGCGTCGCATCCTCGCGCCAGCGCGTGATCGCGATGTCGCGCCACCGGCTGTACCCGCCACCGGCATTGGTCACCATCAGGTGATAGCGTCCGTTGGTCAGGAGCTGCACCGCGGGCCGATTGGTATCGGCGCGCGCGAAAACGCGCATCGCGATCTGCGGCACGTCTTGCGCCGAGCGTACGTCCACCATCGTCGTATCGTTGCTCCAGTTGATCGCCGCGCGCGGGGTGCGCTCCTGCAGCAGCAGCATCGTCGCCTGCAGCTCCGCGTCGGCAGAGAAGCGCCGCTGCATGGGCCGGCGAAGCACGGCATGAGCAATGGCGGCGAGAGTCATGCCGTGGTGGTGGGCCATGAATGAGCGCACGAGCGCGCTGTTGTTCCCGTGCGGCACGCGCGCGCTGGTGTAATCGATCGCTTCGTAAAATCCGTACGGCGCCAGCCAGCCCTGGGCCGCGATGCTGCGCAGATTCTGTTCCGCCTCGCGCGGAGAGATCGTGAGCGCGAGCGCGCTGGCGTATGGCGCGATCACGAGCTCCTGCGCCAGGCCGCGCTGCAGGCCCAGGCCGGGCACGCCGAACGCGCGGTACTGGTAGTTCTGCGCCGCATCCGTGACGTTGTAGCCGGATTCGGAAATGCCCCACGGCACGTTCTTGCCGCGCGCGTACGCAATCTGCTGCGCGACCGCCGAACGGCAGGTCTCGTCCAGCAGCGTGCCCGGAAACGACGGCATGACCAGTTGCGGCATCAGATATTCGAACATCGACCCGCTCCAGGACAGCAGAACCTGGTGGCCCAGCGTCGAAGTGAGCAGGCGGCCGAGGGAGAACCATGCATCCTGGGCGATGCTGCCGCGCGCGATCGCCACGAATATGCCGAGGCGCGCCTCGGAGGCGAGCAGGTCGTAGAAGCCCGCGTCGCGGCGATGCTCGCTGACGTTGTATCCGATCGTGAACAGCGAGCGGCTCTCGTCGAACAGGAAGTTGAAATCGACGCGCGCGAGCTCTCCGCAGCGCACGGCGAGCGATTCGAGAGCGTGCCGGCTTTCGTCTGCGCGAGCCGCCGAAGCGTCGTCGGCGTCCGCCTCGGAGCGCAGGTCCAGCAGCGTCGCCATGACGGAGCGGCCGTCGTCCGTGCCGAAGAAATGCTCGATATCGGCAAGCGCCGCGGCGATCTGGTGCCGCAGGCTCGTCGCCGCGTCCTGCGCGGAGCTCGCAACCCACATCGACCACCTGCACGCCTCGGTGATCGGTGAGCTGCAGAGCCTGGTCGAGTGGACGGCCGGGATCGAGGCCGCCGGCG
>DAISJF010000010.1:0-13873 GCA_036821625.1 Rhodanobacteraceae bacterium | reverse complement strand
GCGCGTCGTGACCTTGCGCATCGTGATCGAATCGTCGACGACCATGATCAGCGGATGGCGGCGCTGCTCCAGTATCACCGCCGGCGGCGTATAGGCCGGCAGCTCGACGGCGACGCCGGCTTCGACGCGCGCACGCAGCGCGGCCGCGCGACGCACCAGCGGCGCGAGATCGAGAATCATCACGACCGAGCCGTCGCCCATGATCGTCGCGCCGAAGATGCCGGGCACCGAGCTGATCTGCGGGCCGACCGACTTGACGACGATTTCGCGCGAACCGACCACCGCGTCGATGCGCACCGCGGCGCGCTGGTCGCCGGTGCGCGTCATCAGCAGCGGCAGCTGCGTCTCGTCGAGTATGCGTCCGGGCGGCACGCCGAGGAGCTGCGACAGCTCGTAGATGTTGAATTCCTCGCCGGCGTAGCTGTACTTCGGCTGGCCGCTCGCGAGGCGCCTGTCGAGATCATCGCGCGCGATGCGCACGACGCCCTGCACGGACGACATCGGAATTGCGTACGTGTTGTCGCCGAGCTTGACCAGAATCGCCTGCGTCACCGCCAGCGTGAAGGGCAGCCGGATCGTGAACGTCGCACCCTTGCCCTGCACCGAATCGATCAGCAGCGAACCGCCGAGCTGCTTGATCTCGTTGTGCACGACGTCCATGCCGACGCCGCGGCCCGCGAGCTGGGTCACCTGCTCAGCCGTCGAGAAGCCGGTTTCGAGCACGAAGCCGTAAAGATCGCGATCGGACAGCTCGGCGTCGGGCTTGAGCAGACCGCGCTCGATCGCCTTGCGGCGGATCGCCTCCCGATCCATGCCCTGGCCGTCGTCGGAAACGCGTAGCACGACTTCGGTCGCCTCGCGGCTGACCGCGATGTTGACCGTGCCTTCCGCCGGCTTCCCGGAGGAGAGGCGTTCTTCCGGCGTTTCGATGCCGTGCGCGAGCGCGTTGCGCAGCATGTGCTCGAACGGCGCCTTCATGCGCTCGAGCAGGTTGCGGTCCATTTCGCCCTGTGCGCCATCGACGCGCAGCTGGGCGCGCTTGCCGACTTCCTGCGCGGCCTGGCGCAGCGTGCGGCGCAGGTTCGGCACCAGCGAATCGAACGGCACCATGCGCGTGCGCATGAGGCCTTCCTGCAGATCCGAGCTGACGCGCGACTGCTGCAGCAGCAGCGTTTCGGACTGGCGCGTCAGATCGTCGAGCAGGCCCTGGATCGAAACCAGGTCCGACACCGACTCGCCGAGCGCGCGTGACAGCTGCTGCAGCTGCGAGAAGCGGTCGAGCTCGAGCGGATCGAATACCACATGGCCCGGCTCGTGATGCTCGCGCTGGTAGCGCGCGATGATCTGCGCCTCGGTTTCGATCTCGAGCTTGCGCAGCTGCTCGCGCAGGCGCGAGACCGTCTGCTCGAACTCGATCAGGTTGAAACGGAACGTCGAGATCTGCTGCTCGAGGCGCGAACGGTAGATCGACACTTCGCCGGCGTAGTTGACGAGCGAATCGAGCAGCTCGGAGCGCACGCGAATCATTTCCTGCGGCGCGCGTGGCTGATCCTCGTCGTCGAACGTCGGCAACGTGCGCGGTGCGGGCCGCGGACCCTCGGCCGACGTCGGCGCTTCCGCGCGCGGTGCCGGTGCCGGTGCGGCGGCAGGCTCCGCCTTGCGCGATTCCGCGGCGGGCTGCGGCGCCTCGGTCTCGAGGCTCGGGATCGCGGCGTCGCTGGGCAATTCGCCCGCGACCAGGCCGTCGAATCTTGCAATCGCATTGACCGGCATCGCAATCGCCTGACGCTGTGCGACGCGCTGCACGAGCGCGTGCAGGCGATCGAATCCGCGCTCGAGCGATTCGACGGCGATGCGATCCATCGGCCGGCGACCTTCGCTGACGATGTCGATCAGCGATTCCATCGCGTGGCTGAGATCGCCGATCGGCGCGAGGCCGGCCATGCGCGCACCGCCCTTGAGCGTGTGCAGGTCGCGCTGCAGTCCGACGACGAGATCGCGATCCTGCGGCGCTTCGCGCAGCCTGGCCATCAGCGAATCGGAGTGATCGAGGATGTCCGCGCCTTCCTGCACGAAGATGCCGAGCAGATCGTCGTCCATGTCCGGCAGCTCGAGCGGGCCGTCCGGCTGCGGATCTTCCGCGATCGGCGGCGCTTCGGCGCCGGAAAGACGGGGTTGCGCGATCACGGGCTCCGCGCGTACCGGGGACTCCGCGTGTGGCACCGGCATGGGCTCCCGTTCGGTCTTGCTCGCAGCGATTTCCTCGACCGGCGACGCGGCCACGATTTCCTCGGCCATGTCGGCGGGCGCTTCGAGCGGAGCGAAATCCTCCATGTCATCGGCATCGAATGAGACGGCGGGAATTTCATCTTCGGGCACGTACACGTTCGCGATGCTCGCTTCGGTCCGTGCATCCTCCGTGTCGGCGTCGACCTGCACCGCATCGACGAACGCCGGCAGGCCGCTGAATGCGGGCTCGGTAGTCTCGTCCTGCGCGGCGGTCGGCGCCTCGAGATCCTGCTCGGCGTCGGCCAAAGGCAGGTCCTCGAGCTCGAACGACGAGATCGATGCGGCGAGATCCGCGGGCAGCTCCTCGAATTCGATCGTTTCGGCCGCGGATTCTTCGCCTTCGTCGAGGCTTTGCACGAGCGAGCTCGTAAGGTCCTCTTCTTCGACGGCCGGCGTCAGATGATGGCGCGAGATTTCATCGTCCGGCACCGCGGCAACGGGTTCTTCGACCGTGCTGCCGCTTTCGATTTCGACGGAAGCGGCTGCGGCTTCCGCGCCGGAGTAGAGATGCAGCGAGCTCTCCGGTTCCGGCAGGGAATCGCGCAGCGCGGTGACGCGCTGGGCAAGATCCGCCGAATCGGGCAGCGCGCCGATGCCCATGTCCAGGCGCGCGACGACGTCGCGCGCGAGCGCGACGGTGTCGTCGAGCGCCGCGACACCGTCCGCGTCGGGTTCGGCGCCGACGCCGCGCAGGCGCTTGATATAGCCTTCGAGCGGCGCCAGCACATGACCCAGCGTCGGGATGTCGACCATCGCGATCGCGCCGTTGAGCGTGTGCACGGCGCGCAGCAGCTTCTCGCTGGCGACGACGGGAGCGGCCTTGCAGCGGTCCAGATACTCGCCGATCACGTCGAGGTGGGCGGCAACTTCGCTCTTGAGAATGTCGAACAGCACCGGATCGATATTCGGCATCGGACCCGCGTGCACTTCCGGCGGCGGCGCCGCGAATGCGCTTTCGATGTCGAAGTCGCCCGATGGCGGTGCAGCCTCCGCGGCGGCCGGCTTGCGGCGACGAACGACGCGACGCACCTTGCGCGGCGCGTGACGCACCGGAACATGCGCTTCTTCGCCGGCGGCGATGCGATCGGCCGTGTGCATGATGCCGTGCACGTTGACCGCGCTCGCAGGACCGCCGCGCAGCGCCGCGAGCAGTTCGGGCAACGCCGCGACGGCATGCTCGACCAGCTCGACGACCGCCTCGCTCGGCCGAATGCTCTGGTCGAGCACGCGATTCAGCATGTTCTCGACTTTCCAGCTGAACTCCCCGAGCGTCTGCGCACCGACCAGACGGCCCGAACCCTTCAATGTATGGAACGAGCGCCGCAGCGGTTTCAGCGCTTCGAGATCCTGCAGGTCAGCCTTCCAGACCGGCAGCGTGCGGCGCATGTTCTCGATTTCTTCCTGCACTTCCTCGACGAACACCTCGCGGATTTCGTCGTCGATGTCCTCGCTCGCTCCGCCGTGGAAGCCGGCGAGGTGCATGGGTTCGGCGGGAACGTCCTCTTCGATCTCTTCCTCGATCCAGTCGTCGTCGTCCTCGCCGGTTTCGGCGAGGCGCAATCCGTCAAGATCGTGCGCGAAAGGCTCCGGCGCGACGGCTTCGCCGACGATCAGATCGCCGATGTCGTGACCGGGCGCGATCTCGACAGCGCTCGGCACGTCGGAGGCGACGCCGTCGTTGGATGCCGCGAGCTCTCCGGATTCGCCGCTCCAGTCCGCAGCCGACAGATCGATGTCGACCGGAACATTCGGCAGGTCGATGCTCGGCATTTCCGCATCGGCGAATGCGCGCTCGGACGTGTCGTCGCGCAGGCCATCGCTGCGTCCGCTCGGCAGGTGATCGCCCCAGCTCGGAAACTGATCGGCCGGGGGCTCGAACGAAAACGTGCGCGTGCCGCGCGTCGTCGTCGACGTCATGTGCGTCGCGTCGGGCGTGTAGGCGAGCGCCGCCGCGGCTTCGAGCGACGTGGTCTCGGCGCTGATTGGAGCCGGAGGCGGTGTGACACCGCTCGCGGGCGCCGGCGTGCCCGGGAAAGCCGAGGTTCCGGAGCCGCCGCCGCCGCTCGGTACCGGCCAGTAGCCGAGCGCTTCGAGGCTCTCGCGAGTGACGTTGAGGATGCGCTCGCGATTGCCGCGCTGCTCGCGCGTCGCCTCGAGGTAGTACTCGATCGCAGCCAGCGCATCGGCGAGCTTGTCCATCTGCTCGGCGGTCGGCACGCGACGATGCTGCAGCAATTCGGTTTCGACGAAACGCACGATGCCGGTCATCAGCTGCGCGGCATCGCCGAGGCCGAGCATGCGCAGTGCGCCCGAGATTTCCTCGAGCAGGCGCGGAATCTGCTCGACGCGCGCGTGCTCCCACGGCGATTCGATGAACGCGATGATGTCGTGCTTGGCCTGCTGGATGTTGACTGCGGCCTCGCGCATCAGCGCGTCGAGGATCTTGCGAACCTCGGCCTTCGGCAGCTCGAGCTCGCCTTCGACCGGCTCGGATTCGCCGCCGGCGCCGAGACGCTCGATGTGATCGTCGAGCGAGGCTTCGACGTACAGCAGCGCGCCGGCGACGTCGAGCAGCGCGCCTTCGTCGATCGGACGGCGGTGATCGGCCATTTCCTCGATCACGGTGCGCTGCTCGCCGACGACCTTGCGCGGCATGCCGAGCCCGAGCATGCCGAGCGTGTCGCCGACGCGATCGAGGATCTCGGCCTGGCTGGCGAGATCGGCCGGGTTCGCGTCGGTCGAGCGCAGGAAGATGTCGAGCGATTCCTTGACGCGCAGCAGGTCTTCCTTGATTGCGATCGACACGGTGTCGAGCAGGTTGCGGTTGTGGCCCGTCATCGAGCCTTGCGCGTGCTGCAGTTCCTTCTGCGTCGGCAGCAGCGTGTCGAGCCGATACGTTGCGCGGACATCGCGCACGCGCGAGCCCTGACCGGTCGAATGCGCGATGTAATAGAGGAGATTCTTGACCAGATCGCGCGGCGGTTGCGCGGCGAATCCGGTTTCGCCGTGCTCGGCATAGCGCTTGATGTCGCGGTCGACGCCGCCGAACAGCAGCTTGACCGCGACGCTCGGCTCGAGAACTCCCTCGCGCACCGCTTCGATCACGCCGCAAGCGATCCACCAGAGCCGGCGCGGCTCGTTGCCGTACGAGATCGCGCGCAGGCGGTCGAGCACGTTGCTCAGGCGATCGAGATGCTCGCCCGCGTGCTCGTCGCGGAACCACTTGAGCAGTGCGGCCTGGAACTGGAGCCGCAGGCGCAGCGCCTGCGAGCGCAGCTCGCCCGGCGCCACCGACGTCGGACTGCCCGCGGCCGTGGCGGGAAGATCGGCATGCAGATCCGGCGAGAACAGCGCCGATTCGGTCAGCAGATTGTCGCCGCGGCAGGCACGCAGATCGTTGAGCAGCGGCAACAGGACGATCGGGATGTCCTTGTGGCCGCTCTGCACGCGCTCGAGGTAATCGGGCAGCTGCACCATGCCGCGCATCAGCACGGAATAGGCTTCGTCGCGCTGCTTGACCGTGTCGTCGAGCAGCGCCTTGGCCAGGCGCTCCATCTCCTCGACGACCATCGCCGCGCCGTACAGCTCGACCATGCGCAGCGTGCCCTGCACCTGATGCAGATGCAGCGCGCTCTCGCGCATCAGCGCGACGTCGGAAGGATTCTCGACGTACGCCTCGAGCGCGTCGCGCCCCTGCTTCAGGGTCGCGTCAAGCTCGTGCTTGACCCAGTTGAGAGCGGTGAAGTCGATGTTGTCTTGCAGTTTCATGCCACCCTCGTCCCCTCTCGCCGGCGTCAAGGCCGCCGGCGGCATATCCATCCGGAACGCGGTCCGCTGCGCTCCGCTTGCCGGTTCCGTCAACCCGGCAGCTTGAAGTCCGCGACCGACCTGCGCAGATCGGACGCGAGCTGCGCAAGGTTGCCGATCGACTCGGCGGTCTGGCTCGCGCCGACCGACGTCTGCGTCGTAATTTCCTGAATCACGTTCATCGTCGCCGAAATGTTCGTCGCGGCCGCGGACTGCTGACGCGCGGCGGCCGAGATGTTCTGAATCAGCTCGGCAAGGTCGTTCGAGACCTTTTCGATCTCGCCGAGCGCGAGGCCCGCGTCCTCGGCGAGGCGCGCGCCGGACACGACTTCCGAAGTGGTCTGCTCCATCGAGCTGACCGCTTCGTTCGTATCGGACTGAATCGTCTGCACGAGCGTCTCGATTCGCTTGGTCGCGCCCGAGGCGCGCTCGGCGAGGCGCTGCACTTCGTCCGCGACGACCGCGAAGCCGCGGCCCGCTTCACCGGCGGATGCCGCCTGGATCGCCGCGTTCAACGCGAGAATGTTGGTCTGCTCGGCGATGTCGTTGATCAGCTCGACGATCGAGCCGATTTCCTGCGAGGACTCGCCGAGGCGCTTGATGCGCTTGGAGGTTTCCTGAATCTGGTCGCGGATCGAGTCCATGCCCTGAATCGTCTGGCGCACGATGCCGGCGCCTTTCGCGGCGATCTGCACCGAGCGCTGCGCGACTTCGGCCGACTCGGCCGAGTTCTTCGACACGTTGTCGATCGAGGTCGCCATCTCGTTGATCGCGGCCGACGCGGACGTGATCTGCTGCGCCTGATGCTCGGCGGCTTCGGCGAGGTGCATCGCGGTCGCCTGCGTTTCCTGCGCGGCGGCGGACACCTGCACGGCGGTTTCGTTGATCGTCGTCACCAGGCTGCGCAGCGCTTCGACCGCGAAGTTCACGGAGTCCGCGATCGCGCCGGTGATGTCTTCGGTAACGGTCGCCTTGACGGTGAGATCGCCTTCGGCAAGCGATCCCATTTCGTCGAGCAGGCGCAGAATCGCTTCCTGGTTACGCTGGTTGAGCTCCGCGGAAACCTGATAGCGGCGCTGCTGATCGCGGATCAGGTTCACGCCGAGGAACAGCAGCAGCAGCAGCGCGACGCCGGCGGCGATCGCACCCCACCACGGGTTCGGGAACAGACGCTTCGTCGGCAGATCGTCGATCAGCTGCGCGACGTTGCCTGCGCGCAGCAGCACGCTCTGGCTGTCGGTGAAGCTCGAGTCGGCGGCGTCCTTGACCGTCTGCAGGTTCGTCGACGCGTCCTGGATCTTCTGGATCGGATCGTTGAGCGCGGTCCACTGCTGCGAGATGTCGCCGAGGATCTGCTTCGCGTTCGGATTGTCGAGCGCGCGGATGTTGAGCTCGGGCGCGCCGTTGAGCAGGCCGCCCACGACCGCGCTGTACAGGCGCGCGTCGCGCGCGAAGCCGTCCGCGGAGGCCTGCGCGTCGGCGCCGCCGGAAAGAATCTTCGTGACGCGGCCGCCCATGCGGTCGGCGAGCTGCATCTGGCGCGAGGAAATGTAGACCTGCGAGGCGCTCGCGTTCTTCTCGGTCAGGATGTTGACGACTTCGTTCATGCGCGAGTTGAGCGCCGACAGCTTGTCGGTGAAATCCTTCGCGCTGGTCGTCGCACTCAGCACCAGATCCTTGTTGCCGAGAATCTTGGTCGCGTTGGTCTGCAGCGCCGTCCACGACTTGGTGAGCTGGTCAAGCTCGGGCTTGACGGTCGGCTCGGTCGAGTAGCCGCGCATGCCGCTCTTGTCGCCCTGGTTGAGATCGCGCACGAACGCGTCGATGCTGTTGCTCGCGCTTTCGAGCTCCTTGAATGCGAGCTCGTTGCCGCCGGCCGCTTCGGACGCGTACTTGGCGAGCGCCTGCGAGAGCACCTGGATCTGCGTCGTGTATGACTTCGCCTGGCTGTCCTGCTTGGTCTTGAAGTACAGGTATCCGAAGTCGACGATCGCGAACACAAAGAGGAGTCCCAGCACGACGAACAGGACCGTGTTCGCGCCGCCGCTCCTCTCTCTGCCCAGTGCACCCGAAGTCGTGCTCATGCTCCACCCCTTTGTGATTCGCTTTCGAAGGCCGGCCGCCACCGGCAGACGCGACGGCCGGACACTCCACCCGCGGCGCCTGCCGCGTGGAGTCCGAGCCCGTCGCGCGCGTCGGCGCTTCCTACCGCAGGGGTTTTCGCCACCCCTTTTGCGCCGCCGCAAGTTGCATCCATTACGTGAAGACCGCGAGCAAATTTCATGCCGATCCCTGCTGGAATTCCGCCGCGCGCACCAGCGCAGCCATGCTGAAGAGGCCCCAGAGCACGTCGCCGAGCTGCAGGTTCTCGCCGACGAAGCGCTGGTAGCGCTCGTCGGCTTC
The DNA here is from genome assembly GCA_036821625.1 of Rhodanobacteraceae bacterium. GTDB lineage: Bacteria > Pseudomonadota > Gammaproteobacteria > Xanthomonadales > Rhodanobacteraceae > Dokdonella_A. The sequence continues at coordinate 5,374 of DAISJF010000010.1, read as the reverse complement.
GCCGACCGCCTCGGCGCGCTGCTCGTCGGAGAAGCTGCGCTGGCCGAGCACTTCGTCGATCAGCAGGCCGACGCTGCCGGCGTGCTGGCGCACGACCAGAACGCGGCTCGCCTCGGTCATCACGCTGCGCTCGCCTTCGACGAAATCGCGCAGATCGATGATCGGAACCAGATTGCCGCGCACGTTGGCGATGCCGAGCAGCCAGCGGCGCGTGCCGGGCACCTGGGTCAGGAGCGGCGGCGTCAGAATTTCGTTGACTTCGGCGATCACGCTGACGAAGTGCCGCACACCGACGCGGAAACCGATGCCGCGCCACAACCCGGGCGCTTCGATCTGCTCCGGCAGTCCGGCCACATGCGCGAGGCTGCGCCGTTCGTAGTCGGCAAGGACCTCGAACGGCGTCACCACGGAGTGGTCGGCGGCGATGACCATGTCAGCCCGGCAGGAGGTCGTTGATTCTCGCGAGCAGATCCTTCTGGCTCACCGGCTTGGTCATGAAGTCCTTGGCGCCCTGACGCAGGCCCCAGACGCGGTCGGCCTCCATCGACTTGGTGGTGATGATCAGAATCGGAATCGAAGCGGTCTGCGCGTCGCGGGAAAGATCGCGCGTCGCCTGGAATCCGTTAATTCCCGGCATGATCACGTCCATGATCACGAGATCGGGCTTCTCGCGCTTGACCAGCTCGATGCCCTGCTCGGCGCTCGGTGCGCTGGAAACGCGGTGACCGCCCTTGGCGAGCATCGTGCTCAGCGCGTGCACGTCGGTCGGCGAATCATCGATGATGCAAATGTGTGCCATCTCATCCCCTGTAGATCGAATGGCCTCGTAGCCATCTCTTATTGGACGTGCCGCCGGATCGCACCGAGCAGTTCCTCTCGCGTGAACGGCTTGGTCAGATACTGTTCGGAGCCGACGATGCGCCCTCGCGCCTTGTCGAACAGGCCGTCCTTCGACGACAGCATGATCACCGGTGTGCCCTTGAACATCTGGTTGTTCTTGATCAGCGCGCAGGTCTGGTAGCCGTCGAGGCGCGGCATCATGATGTCGACGAAGATGATCTGCGGCTGCTGATCGGAAATCTTGGCGAGCGCCTCGAAGCCGTCGGTCGCGGTGACGACCTCGCAGCCTTCCTTGCGCAACAGCGTCTCGGCGGTGCGGCGGATCGTCTTCGAGTCGTCGATGACCATGACCTTGACGCCGGTCAGGCTGCCTTGTTTCGTGTCATCCACCTCGGACCCCCTACCGCTGTAGTGCTGAACGGATTTCCCGCATGCGAGAAACATGCCGCGGTCGCGCCAAACTGCCCCGCCGTCCGCCGCCATGCGGACGAGTCGGGGCGGCACGTATCCCATGATCGGGCCTTCTTAATCAAAACTTAGCGAAGCGTCAAGTTGTGCTCGTAAGCTCTCGAAATACCACGAGAACCAGTGCTCGTTTTTTGCCCGATCAGCAAGCCCTGTTCAGGGCCGAGTGTAGTATAGGAACACCCCGCATGCTGCGACGACGGTCGCGCCGCACCGTGCCTTCCGGAGCTTCGCGATGACACGCACCTTGGCCGTGCTGATGGATCCGATCGCGGCGATTCATCCGGAAAAGGACTCCACGCTCGCGATGCTGCTCGAAGCGCAGCGGCGCGGCTACGAGATCCTCTACACGCTGCAGAGCGGCCTGGCCGTGCGCGGTGGCGAACCCTGGGCGCAGCTCGCGCCGCTGCAGGTCCGCGACGATCACGAGAACTGGTTCACGCTTGGGCGCCCGGCCTGGCGCGAGCTCGCCGCGATCGGCGTGATCCTGGCGCGCAAGGACCCGCCGTTCGACGACCAGTTCCTGTACGACACGATGGTGCTCGAGCTCGCCGAAATGCGCGGCGCGCTGGTCGTGAACCGCCCGCAGGGCCTGCGCGACGCAAACGAGAAGCTGTTCTCGCTGCATTTCCCGCAGTGCATTCCGCCGACGCTCATCGCGCGCGACGCCGCGGAGATCCGACGCTTTGCCGCCGAGCACGGCGAGGTCGTGCTGAAGCCTCTGGACGGCATGGGCGGCTATTCGATCTTCCGAAGCCGCGACCACGACCCGAACCTGAACGTGATCATCGAGATGCTGACCCGGAACGGCCGCCAGCTCTGCGCTGCGCAGCGCTACATCCCCGAGATCACGTCAGGCGACAAGCGCATCCTGATGATCGACGGCGAGCCCGTTCCCTATGCGCTGGCGCGCGTGCCGCAAGGCGACGATTTCCGCGGCAATCTCGCCCGCGGCGGCAAGGGCGTCGGCATCCCCCTGGGCGACCGCGATCGCTGGATCGCCGCCCAGGTCGGCCCCGAGCTGAAACGTCGCGGCATGCTTTTCGTCGGTCTCGACGTGATCGGCGACTACCTGACCGAGATCAACGTCACATCTCCGACGTGCATCCGCGAACTCGACAAGGCATTCGGGCTTAACATCGCCAGTCAGTTGTTCGACCGCATCGAGGCCTTGCTGAAGTAAATGGCGGCACCGGGTACCGGCAGCGCCGACCGGCTCGGCGTGACGTTGCTGTTCTCGCTGATCGCGCATGGCGTGTTCGCGCTCGGCCTCACGTTCGAGTTCCTCAAGCCGGCGCCGCAGCTGCCGTCGCTCGATGTGATCCTCGTGCAGTCGGCCAACGACGAGAAGCCCGACAAGGCCGATTTCCTCGCCCAGGCCACCAACAGCGGCGGCGGCACCGCGGAAAAGGCGCACCGCCCGGCCGAACCGCTGTCGAGCCCGATCCCGAAAGCGGTGGCCGGCATCGCGCCGGTTCAGCTCGAGAACGGCGCGCCGAGACCGGAAACGCCGACCGATGCCGAAGTCCTGACCCAGAAGCAGTCGAGCTTTCGCGTGCGCACCGACACCGCCAGGCCCGATACGCCGCCGCGCCCGTCCACGGTCGACCGCGAGATCGAGCAGCGCAAGATGGAGATGGCCAAGCTCGCGCAGGAAATCCAGCGCGAATCCGAGCAGTACGCGAAGCGCCCGAAGCGCAAGTACATCTCGGCCAACACGAAGGAATACGAATTCGCGGCCTATATGCGTGCCTGGGTCGCGCGCATCGAGCGCATCGGCAACCTCAACTATCCCGACGAGGCGCGGCGCCAGCAGCTCCACGGCCAGCTCGTGCTCACGGTCGGGCTCGCGCGTGACGGGCGCGTCAAGAGCGTCGATGTAATCCAGTCGAGTGGCCGCAAGGTGCTCGACGAAGCGGCGATCCGCATCGTCCACCTCGCAGAGCCCTTTCCGGCGCTGCCGGAGGACAAGGAGAAGGTGGACGAGCTTTACATCAGCCGCACGTGGCAGTTCCTGCCGGGCGACATCTTGCGCAATCGGTGAGCAGTCAAGACGCTAGCCGGTAACCGGGAACCGGCATCCGCAAGCGAACTTGCTCTCCGGCTACCGGCTACCGGCTCCCGGTTACCGTCTTTTCACCGTCCACCGTCTAACGTTTCGACATGGCCCCTCACGTACAATGAACCCATGGCCGAATCGAGCCCGCTGACCAACCAGCTCCTGATCGCAATGCCGACGCTGCGCGACCCGAATTTCGCGCGCGGGGTCACATTCGTGTGTCAGCACGGCGAGGACGGCGCGATGGGCCTGATGATCAACCGGCTCTCCGAATACCGGCTCGGCGACGTGCTCGCGCAGATGAACATGAGCTCGGAGCTGCCCGACGTCATCGACGCTCCGGTCCTGATCGGCGGCCCGATGCAGCCCGAGCGCGGGTTCGTGCTGCATTCGCCGCAAGGCGAATGGGAATCCTCGTTCCGCATCTCCGATCGCCTCAGCGTGACGACTTCGCGCGACATCCTCGTCGCGATGGCGGCCGGCGAAGGTCCGCGGCACGCGATCGTCACGCTCGGCTATTCGGGCTGGAGTCCCGGCCAGCTCGAGCAGGAGCTGCGCGACAACGCCTGGCTCACGGCGCCGGCATCCGAAGAGGTGCTGTTCTCGACGCCGCTCGAGGAGCGCTGGGAAGCCGCCGCGCACATCGTCGGCGTCAACCTGATCCAGCTGACGAGCTATGCCGGACACGCCTGACGCGCTCGCGAGAGATTCCACTGCCAGCGTGCTCGGCTTCGATTACGGTACACGGCTCATCGGCGTCGCAGTCGGCAACCGCATGAGCGGATCGCGCGCGCTCACCACGATCAGCCACCGCGAGCAGCCGGACTGGCGCAAGCTCGACGCGCTGATCCGGGAATGGCGGCCGGCCCGTCTCATCGTCGGCCTTCCGCTCCGCATCGACGGCGGCGAGCAGGCGATGAGCCGCGCCGCGCGCGGCTTCGCGACGCTGCTGGAGCAGCGCTACGGTCTCGACGTGCGGCTGGTCGACGAGCGGCTGACCTCGAACGAAGCCGCCCGACGCTTCGCCGAACAGCGCGCGCTCGGCGCGGCCCGACGCAAGCACGCGGAGACGATCGATGCGATCGCCGCCGAGGTCATCCTCGAAAACTGGTTCGCTTGCGCCGACGCATGAGCCCGAAAGCCGACCCGCACGTCCGCCCCGCCGACCGCCTGCGCCACCTTTTGACCCTCGATGGGCTCGGTCGCGAGCGCATCGTCGCGTTGCTCGACCGCGCCGCGGCGCTGCGCGAGGCGCACCGCGACGGCGCGCTGCCTCCGCTGCTGGCCGGGCGCACGGTCATGAACCTCTTCTTCGAGCCCTCGACGCGCACGCGTACCAGTTTCGAGCTCGCGGCACGCCGGCTCGGTGCCACGGTGATCAACTTCGATATCGCGAGCTCCTCGACCAGCAAGGGCGAAAGTCTCGAAGACACGCTTTGGACGCTCGAAGCGATGGATGCCGACGCGTTCGTCGTGCGTCACAAGGACAATGGCACACCGGCCCGCTTCGCTGCGCACGCGCGCCGCGCGTCCGTCGTCAACGGCGGCGACGGCAATCACGCGCATCCGACCCAGGGGCTGCTCGATCTCCTGACCATCCGCGACCGCAAGGGCGACATTGAGGGTCTCAATGTGACGATCTGCGGCGACGTGCGCCATTCGCGCGTCGCCCGTTCAGACATCCACGGACTCGCCGCGCTCGGCGCCGCCGAGATCCGCCTGTGCGGCCCTTCGGTGCTGCTGCCGTCGGACGCGGAGTTCCCGGGATGCCGGATCGTCGACGATTTCGAGCAGGCGCTCGCCGGCTGCGACGTCGTGATCATGCTGCGCCTGCAGAAGGAGCGCATGGAGAGCGCGCCGGGCTTGAGCGAGTCCGCGTACTTCGCGAGGAAGTGCTGCGCGAGCCGCCCGAGTACGTGTCGACCGCCAAGGTCGTCGACATCCTGATGGCGGTGCCGAAGTTCGGCCGCGTGAAGGCGACACGCTTCCTCAACGCGTGCCGGATCAGCC